>JAJNQF010000245.1 GCA_021154945.1 Sphingomonas sp. | reverse complement strand
TAACCTAAGATTGCCCCATTTGCTGGGGCGGCCGATGTAGACCTGCGTCGCGCTCGTACGCTTGCCGACCTTCCGCGCATTCAAAACCTTGCACATGATCATTCTCCTTTCCGCTCACGGAGGAAGGCCCCGCAGCTCGGCGGGGCCTTCTTGCGCGACATCTCAGTCGCGGCTCGGGCGAGACCAAATGAGCGAATAGCCTTCTTCGCCTTCAACCTCGACCAGCGTGGCGTAAATCGGAGCCGGGAAGCTCGGGTCGTCGAGCTTGACCGAGTGGTACTCGCGGCCCGTGTCCTGGGACTTCTTCTTCCACACAGCACCGAACTCGATGTTGGTGCCCGCGAAGATCCGGTAATCTGGAGCCTTGTCCGAGGTCCGCTCGGCCGGGACGATCTTGGCCTTCACGGTGCCGAGGGCGAGGGTTTTGACGGTGCCCACGAAGCCGTTTTAGGTCAGCCGTCAACTGTCCTTCTGAAACGAAGCATCGGTGTTTGCTTCGTTATTTGCTGGAGGACACTTCCGAGATGTCCTTTAGCGCGATCGCGGCGCCCCGTGATGGAGCGCCGCGTCGATGGTTGAGCGCTTCAGCGCGACCAGATGAGAGCGAAGCCGTCTTCGTTCTCCACGAGGCTTGCGTAGATCGGAGCGGGGAAGCTCGGATCGTCGAGCTTGAGGGAGTGATACTCCCGGCCCGTCTCCTTGGCGACCTTCTTCCAGGCAGCCCCGATCTCGACGTTATGCGGTGCACCGCATAATATCGATTATGCGTAGCGCGGGATTATGCGGAGTCGTGGACTGGTAGCCGCGATTTTCCCGAGCTTTTGCGACTGCGCCGCTCCGCATAATCCCGAGGAGAGAAGCCGCGGCGCCTCGCACGAGGTGAGGCGCCGCAGCGGCGCGGGTCAGCGCGACCAGACCAGCGCGTAGCCGTCATCGACCGCGACGAGGTTGGCATAGATGGGCGCCGGGAAGGACGGGTCGTCGAGCTTAACCGAGTGATAGACGGCGTTGTCCTTGGAGGTGCGCTGCCACGCGGCACCTATCTCGACATTGCCGACCACCACGCGCAGGTTCGGAGCCTTCTCGTTCTCGGAGGGTTCGGCAGGAAGGAAGCGCGCCTTGAAGTTGAGCGAGAGCGTCTTGATGGTGCCGGTGTATGAGCCGTCTTCGGCGCGGGTGAAGGTGCCAATCTGAGCCATGGTAATCTCCTGTTGCTGTTTTCAAGCCCGCGACCATCGCGGCCTTGATGGCGATCTTTGAGCGCCGCAACGACCGGCCCGCAGCCTCTGGCCCGCAGCGCAGCGGAGGATGGCGGGCTGAGCGATCTTGTTGCCTCGCGAGGAATGCCGCCGCTTGGCGGCAGGGGAAGAAGATCGCGAACAAGCCATTGCGGGTAAAGGTCGGCGAGCGCAGCGAGCGTATTGTGGCGCGTAATCCGCCAGCAAAAGGCCGGTATGGACGTGGGCCAAGCAGCCCGACAGGAGAGCATCGCTCAAAGGCCTCACCACCGCCGCGACGGCGACACCATCACGGCAAGCGCGATCGAGCCACAGCGCTTTGCTTCGCCGATTCCAACCCAATGGAGAAGAGCTCGATTGCTCGTGCGGGACGGCGCGGTGATGCCGCGACGTCACAGCGCATCAAAGGTATTTCGTCGTAACGATCGGCTGCCCGACGTCTCTCACCCTGAAGGCAGAGGTGCTTTCTCCAACAGCGAGGCAATCAGCGCGTCTGGTGCCTTGAACCGTCCACGGCGCAGCGCCGGCGGAATGACCGCTTCCACAGCCTCAAGCTTTTCAGAGGGATCCATGCGGAGATAAATCTCCGTCGTGCGGATATCGGCGTGGCCAAGCCAGAGCGCAACCTTGCGGATGTCGCGTGTGGCCTGCAGCATCAGGACTGCACAACTGTGCCGCAAAAGGTGTGGCGACAGGGTGCGCCCGCCTAGCGTCGGGCATCGAGCTGCGGCCGCCTTTGCGTGCTTTTCGAGGATATACTCAAAGCCGGCGCGGGTCATCGCCATCCCTTGGGCGTTGACGAACAGCTCTGTCGCCGGCGGCTTTCCTCGCACTGACAGCCAAGCGCGCAAGTCGCGAGCGGTTTCCTTCCATAGCGGAAGGCTGCGTTCGCGCCGGCCCTTGCCGAACACCAGGATGCTTGGCCTCGGTTGCAGCGTGACGTTCTCCAGGGTGAGGCCAGTCAACTCGGAGACGCGCAGGCCGCCGGCGAAGCACAGATGCAACATCGCTCGATCCCGTAGTCCGAGGCGTGTCGTCGCGTCGGGCGCATTGAGCACGGAGCGGATCTCGTCCATGGTCAGATGGCGGATGAGCTTCTGGTCATGACGCTTGCCTGGGATCGCATTGATCTGGGCGACCTGCTCCAAGGCGCCGGGATGCCGCAGCTCGACGTAGCGCATGAACGACTTGATCGCGGCGAGCCGCAGGTTGCGAGTCGCCGGACCGTTGCCGCGGTCATGTTCGATGTGATGCAGGAACGCGACCACCATGTCTGCATCGATCTGCTCGAGCTGGAGCAGAGAGGGGCGCGTGTGCAGACGCCGGGCGGCAAAGGCGAACAACAGCTGGAAGCTGTACGCATAGGTCTCGCAGGAGTGCGGACTGTAGCCGCGTTGCTGCGGCATGTGCTCGCGCATGAAGCTGGTGATGAGCGGGGCGATCGGCGTCATGCGACCTCCCCGGCGATCAGCGCCTCGGCAGCACCCGCTATATCGGCCATGAGGTCCGGGGTGGCTTCCAGATACCAGTAGGTATGTCGGATGTCTGCATGGCCGAGATAAGTGGCGAGAGCGACGAAGTCGCGCGCAACATCATCACGACGCGTCGCGCATTGCTCCAGCACACGCGTCGCGAAGGTGTGGCGCAGATCATGGATACGCGGGCGACGCGGCCGATTCTGACCGACGCTAGCCTTGCGCAGGATCACATAGAAGTTGCTCTGGGCGGTCCGAAGCGACATAGGCTTGGCACCCACGGACAGGAACACATGGTCATCCATCCCGGCGAACCGCCGCCGGACCTCAAGGTAGGCCTGCAGCGCCTCGACCACGCTGGGGTGCATCGGCACGAGTCTGCTCTTGTTGAACTTGGTCAGGCGGATGTGCAGCACGCCGTCGGGCAGCAGATCGTCCAACCGCAGGTTCAGGGCCTCGGAGATCCGCAGGCCCGTCGATGCCAGCAGCCCGATCAGCATCACATAGATGTGGCGCCTGAGCGGGCTGGGCTTTTGGCGCCGTAGATTGCCCGCAGCGTCGAGCATGCGAGCCAGTTCCTCCCGCGTGTAGATATAGGGCGCGGGACGTGTTGCAGGGCTGCGGGGGTGATGCGGCACTTCATGCGCGCGATCCTCCGCGTAGAGAAAGCGTGCAAAGAGCGCGATCTCCTGAAGCCGCCGCTGGTGACTGCGCGGCGTCGACGAGACGGCCGCCGCCCAGGCGGTCGCGGTCTCGCGGCGAACATGAGTATCGCCCCGGTCGCCCGCATAACGCGCGAACGCGGTGAGGTGTCGGGTCGTCTTTGCGAGCTTAAAGCCGAGCGAGCGGCGCAGCTCGATGTAGCGATCAACATCATCGATCAGCATGGCGACCTCCCGGGCCAGGGCTGCGCGATGGCCGCCAGCAGCGCGATATCGACCTTGGCGTAATGCGCCGTCATCGTCTGCGATCGGTGGCGCAGCACCGTGCTCACGCCCGGCAGGCTGACGCCGTGGCGGAGCATCGCCGTGGCCGCCGAGTGGCGCAGGATATGCGCACCCTTGTAACGGCTCTCGACGCCCGCGCGCTTGAGCGCGCGCTTGACCATACATTTGACCGTGATGCGGTCGATTGGCCGCAGCGGCGCATATTCGGTGATGAACAGGGATGGCGTCGCCAGTGCCGGCCGTCCGCGTTCGATGTAGGCGAGCAGCGCGTCGCCGATCTCCTGGGTGAGCGGCAGCAGTTCCTCGCGCCGGCCTTTGCCGCACAGGCGGATGCTGCCCTGCCGCCAGTCGATATCGTCGAAGCTGAGCCGCGCCACCTCGCTCGCCCGAAGCCCGAGCCGGACCAACAGCAGGATGATGGCTCGGTCGCGCAGGCGCCGCTCCCCGTCGCACGCACCGATGATCCGCGCGATATCGGCATCAGGCAGGAAGCGCGGGATCGATGCCAGCCGCCATCCCGCAACATTCGGCATGGCGTGGTCGAGCCCAGGCGGACATCGTCCTGTCGCGATCAGGAAGCGCAGGAACGCGCGGATGCCGACCGATATGCCCTTCATGCGCTCGACCGATACGGCCTTTGCACGTTCGATCATGTATGCCCGGATCGTCACGGCGTCGTAGGCCGTCGGGATATCCCCCAGCGCATCGACGAAGGGAGTAATCGTCCCAAGGTACGCGGCGAGCGTCGTTTCAGCCAGGCCGCGCTGCTCGCGGGCCCAAGCCGCAAATTCGAGAACCAGTGGCGCCGCCGATTTGGTCGGTAATCGCGTCATCACGCCCTGATCCTCAAGGTAGGCGATGAACAGCTTGGCGCACTCGACCGCGTCCTTGTTGAGGTCGCCGCGGAAGCGCGGCCGATGTCCCGCTTCGATCAAGGCGAATGAGGCCGCATGCGCCTCACGGATTGCAGCCAGCGTGTAGCCTTCCCCGCGCGCCCAGTGCGTCCAACTCGCAAGCAGCCGCATCCTCTCGATGATGGTAAGTGGCGTATATCGGCGCCCGCGGAGCCATTGAGCAAAGTCGGCCGCGTGGTCTGCGGCCATTCCCGCCTTCAATCGGTCCCAGACCGCGTTCTGACGGACATAGACACCTGTTGGCATGTCGCCCCCTTCTGCATGTGGAGGCTGGACTATGGTCGAGGTGGTTGCTGTTCGGAACGTCAGTCAGCGGTTGTGTTGGGCGCGCTCGTGCCGTACGTGTCCGATTGGAGCCGGATGGTTCTCCGGGCGTGCCGTGATGCCCTGCGACCGACGGGCCTTGCTGGGCGGATCTGCCCCGAGATGCGGTCTGCGACCCGGCCTGTTCCCCGCAACAGCGTGCCGGCGATCTTCTTCCCCGCGGCTGCGCCGCTCCTCGCGCAGCAACAAGATCGCCGCACGCCGTCCTTCGCATGCGCTGCGGCCTGACGGTGCGGGTCGGCCGTCCCGGGGCTTTCGATCGCCACAAGGCCGCGATGGTCGCGGGCTTGAACACAGCACAGGAGATCCACCATGTCCCAGATCGGTTCGTTCACCCGCAGCAACGATGGCACCTACACCGGCACCATCAAGACGCTCGCGATCGATGCCAAGGCGCGCATCGTCCCCAGCGATCCCGCCTCCACCAGCGACAAGGCGCCAGACCTGCGCGTGATCGTCTCAGGCGTCGAGATCGGTGCCGCCTGGCGCCGGACCTCGAAGGACAATCGCTCCTACCACTCGGTCAAGCTCGACGATCCGTCCTTTACGGCGCCCATCTACGCCAACCTCTTCGAAGGCGACGATGGCGAGTGTGCGCTGATCTGGTCGCGCTGACCTACACCGCGGCGTCTCGCAACATCGCGGGACGCCGCGGACAGAGCCCTCGTTATTATGCGGAGCGGCGCAACCACAAAAGCCACAAAAGCCCGGGAAAACCGCGGCTACCAGCCAACGACTCCGCATAATCCCGCGCTACGCATAATCGATGTTGCCGACGAGCGCGCGGAGGTCGGGCGACTTCTCGCTGTCCTTCTCGGCGACGACCAGGCGAGCCTTGACGCTGAGGTTGAGGGTCTTGATGACTCCGGCGAACGAACCGTCTTCGTTGCGGGTGAACGTACCGATCTGAGCCATAGGTCTTCTCCTTTGCTGTATCAGGTCGCGACCATCGCGGCCTTGATGGCGATCGGAAAACACCGGGCGACCGGCCCGCACCCGAAGGGCTGAAACGCAGTGGAAGGCGGCGCAGGGACGAGCTTCTTGCCTCGCGAGGAAGCCGCGCGGAGGCGTTAGCCGAGCACGGCGGGGAAGAAGGTCGTCATCGCGCTGTTGCGGGAACGAGGGCGGGCTGCGCAGCAGCCGAACGCGGTGTGAGATACGCCAGCAAGAAAGGCCGCAATGGACGCACTTCTGGACAGCCCTGCGAAGGAGAGACTCTGGCTTACGGCATAGAAACACCAACGACCACGGTCTGACGGACTATCGAGACACTTCCTGCGCATTGGCCACCCTCGTCATCCGAGAAGCTGCGAGGACGACATGATCCAGCTTCGTCCGGCAACGAGCTATCGGTGCATCGTGCGGCAAGAAGGCTGGGCGGGAAACGACATCATCATCGACCCTCTCCGTGCTCACCGACCGACGATCGTAGCAACTGGGGGCGACGACGGTGATCAAGCTCCTTCGTTAACTGCGCGATGCGGTGCTCGGCCCTGTCGGCACGGCGTTCCGCTTCGGTCGCGCGCCGCAGGAGTCCGGCATTCTCGGTCGCGAGCTGGCGAAGCTGACCCTGCATAATATCGACGGCGATGCGTTGTTCGGCGGCCTTCTCGGCGACGGCGGCGATCCGATCAGGAGCCCGCCGCTGCTGACGGACGCGGATCAGCTCGTCGAGGATATCGCGGTGATTGGCGTAGATGGCATTACGTCCAACGCGCGCCTCCCTCGCGAGAGCTGCGACGGTCAATTGCCGTTCGATCATCGGAGACCCCACGGAGCTGCGGGCCAGGCGGTCGAGGGCAGCGCGCAGCTTCTCGGCTGTCGCTTGCACGCGCCGATCAAGTGGGTTTGCGGCCGTCATCTTCGGCATGGGCTCCTCCTGTAGCGGAAAGATCGGAAAGGACACGCTCGCACTCGGCAATGCGCGTTCTGGCGAGAGCGATGCTCGATGCATCGAGTCGATCGTCGGCGACCAAAGCGATGTTGCGATCAAGGCGCGCTTGCCAGACCGGGCGGTGCCGCTCAGTGACTGCGAAGTTAGCGCAGCTCATGCAGGTGCTCTCGGTGCGCCACAGCGGGTTCGGACCGCGTTCGTCCCCCATGCAAGCGGCGGACTCGACGCGATAGACACAATACCCCCAGTCGCAGACGCCGAGCCGCATGCCGCTCTCCTCGATGAGGAAATCGACATAGCCGGCGAGTTCGCCGTCGCGGGTCCGGCCGCGGAAGCGCGACCGCGACGACAGCATGCGCCCCGCCTTGCCGCCAAGACGCGACGCGGTGAGCAACTCCTCGAGCGCAGATCGCGTCTCGTCGAGTGTTTGCGCATCGACGAGTTCGCCGAGATCAAAATCTGTTCCGACATAGGCGCTGTCGGTCATAATGCGGGTCACATGCCCGAAATGATGCTGCAAGGCATGAAGGCCGGTGCGGTCGCGCTTGCCGACGAAGCGGGCAAAGGTCTTACGGCCTTGGTGCGTGGTCAGACGCCAAGGCGTTCCATCGTCGTTGAGCGGCATGTCGATGAAAGCCGCAAATCTCTCGTTCAGACGGATAACGAGAGAACTGCCCGTTGGGACCTCCGGCACGCGGCGATCGATGATGCCGTTCCCGGCGATGGAGAGCCACAGGTCCAACCGGCCGCTCTGAGCGCGCAAGGGTTCTGAGAGACGGCGCAAGACGTCGACGGCACGCAGAACGGGCGGCGGCGCTGGCCAGAGGTGCGGCACGCCGGCATCGTTGCCGGCGGTCTTGAATATCCGGCCGCGGAGATAAGCAAAGGCTTCCGTCTTATCTGCGGACGGATGCTCCTCGACGCAGTGAGCATTGAGCGTCAGAATCTCCGAGGCTCTTGCGCCGACCAGATAGGCAATGGTGACGAAGCAAGCTTCCTGGATGCGATTGATCAGCCCGCGCAGGTGCCTCGTTCGCGTCAACGGCGGATGCCAGGGCACGTTCTCGCCCTCGATCGTGGAAAACCGAAATGAAGACACGAGTGCCCGGACGGCCTGCCGGTGAACGAAGAAGGAGCGACTTTGATCATCCATGCGAAACGGCACGGCCTGGTCGCGTAGTGCGATCACGTCATCGGCCGGCTGTCCGATGAGTCGGATCGCGGCCGAGACGAGCGGCACGGCGATGGCATCGGGCGTGAATGGCAGGCGCTGCACGGTATGGCGGCTGAATCCGGAATGAGCGCCTACGCGGTCTTCGTCGAACGGGTGCTCTGGTGGTGGGCATGCGAGCTTGCGCCGTTGCTGGTAGAGGGCGAGCAAAAGGTTGGCGTAGTCGTGACGGGTCCCAGGTCTGATCAGCGCGCCATTGTGTCTTCGTCGCCCGGCAATGTCGTGCATGAACCGGGCGGCGGCATCGCGATCGAGGTCGCCGAAGCTGCGCATTGCTTGGCCAGCCATCCATCGGATCAGGATGCGGAGCTTGACGGCCGCGGCAACAAGGGTTCTCGCGCGGGCGTGCCGCCTGCCTGGCGGCGGATCGAGGCGAAGCGACCACAAAAAGATGCGCGCATCTTCCAGCCAGCGGCCCCAACATGGGTCTGTGAAGCGGCTGCCGTCTGGCAGTTCGAAATCCCAATCGATCTGGAGCTGCGATCTCCGCAGGTCGGATCGCAGGCCATCGAGATGCCATTGCGGGTCCGACCATAGCGACTCTGCCGAAACCTTCTGCGGCGGATCAACGTCATGCGTGGGATCAGCTTGGAGCAGCATGATTACTCCAGCTCCGGCAGGGCGGGCATGTCGTTGGCAAGCGCACGCGCGGCCTCATGCATCGCAGCCGGGAAATCCGGAAGGATGTCCTGGGTGAGAATCCGCCACGACGGCGCGTAGAGGAGATTCCACCGTTGGGGGTCGAGCCGGTTGCGGGCTTGTTCGAACCGATCGATGGCGGCGAGGATACGCGCCAGATGTTCAGGGTCGATCGGGATCACGAGACCGGGACACGCAAGGCATCCGCCAAAATGCGGGCACAGGCGCTCGGCGCCATCTCGACCAGGAATGACCGGCGCGAGACAATCATGGGCGAAGGAAGCGGTGCCACGACGTTGGCCAAGCCGCAACGGCGCGCCTATAGGCTTGTCCCCGCGCACCCATGCGATCATCAGGTCTTGCAAGCGAGCGATCGTCTGGCGCTGTAAGCGTGTCGTCTCCTCGCTCTTGAGATACGTCTCGGTCGTCGCGGCGTTGGCGTGATTGAGGATCGATTGGGCCACGAGAATATCGCCGCCGGAGGCGCGATAGTGTTCGGTTGCGACAGTGCCGCGAAACAAAGCGGGCGCAAAGCCGGCGATCCGGGAACGCGTGCTGTCGGGATGTGCCGCGTTCCACTCATCGATGCGATGGTTGGCGCGCTTCGTGAATCGGAGGATAGCGCGCCTGAGGACGGAATGCTCGACCACCTCCGTGCGGCTACGAAGCGAATGGCGGGTGGACTCGGTATAGATGCTGCGCGTCAGAAATAGCCGATCCTGCTGCATGGGCGAAGCATCTGCAACAAGCGGTTCAGTCAGGGCCAGCATCATCGCGATCAGGTTCGGCGCGGCGTATCGTCGACGCCGATCGAACGAGCGGCGCTGCGCCTTCTGGAGACGCGCATTGGTCTTGGCCTTGTTCCAGTCGATGATCACGCGATGCTCGTCGAGCGGATGCGGGATGAGACAGTCGCGACGGATATGACGCAGCGGATCGGGATTGGCGGCGGTCTGGATGGCGATCGCCAGAAAGAACGGAACGAGCGTATCGGTAGTGATGTGAAAATACTGCGTGATGGTGCGATAGCCGCCCCAAGACTTGACGAGCGTGGCGGACTTGATCCCGTGTTCTTCGAGAACAGCCCTGTCGGGCATGCGACCGTCCTCGATGCGGCTGATCCGCCAAATCCATCGATCGAGCCCCTGACCGCGCAGTATCTTGGGCGGAAGCTCGGTGCGCCGGATGACATCCTGCCCATGTTGAAACCGGGCCCAGACCTCGTCGATCTCCTCGTAGCAGGCGCTGAGGATCGCCTTGATCTGATCGGACGGCAGCCGCCGGCGCGGTTGCTGATGCATTCGCCTGCCGGGAAAGGGATTCCAGGGAATCTCAAGATCGCGTGCGAGCGTTCCAGGTCGATTGCGCTGGCACCATGCGAGGAGCGGCCGAAATGTATTGAAGGCCGTGGCATGCGCACCGCGCGGCGCGCGGGAGGTCGACTGCGCCTTGAGCCAGAGCACGTAGCGGCCGAGCGCGGCGGTATCGACATCAGCCGCCGTCTTAATCGTCTCATCGTCGACAACGTAGCGGGCAAAGCGGAGGATCGCTGCCCAGGTCGTTCGGCGGGTCGTGGGCCTTTGGCCGACGCCATGCTCTCGGAAAGCCTGGACCATGAGCCCGCGCAGGTCGGCAGGCAGGCCGGAAAGCTGCTCGGGGTCGAACCGTTGGATTGGCCGACCTCCGGCATCGGTGAATATGACCTTATCGGTGATGAGGTCAGTTGCCGCATTGTCCGGCGCCGCAACCGTGATGCGCCGATTGATCGACTTCCTTTTACGCGCGGCCATGAGGCACCAACTCGCCGTAAAGATAGGCCAGGCTCTCGGCGAGCGTGTCGGCATGAAGTTCGACGCAGCGCAGATAGATTGCCGTTGACTGAATCGAGGCGTGTCCGAGCAGGACCTGCACAATCTTCAGCGGATTGAGATCTGGTGTTGTCGCCGCCTGCTTCTGCAGGCGCACGAGCATGGTCATCGCAAATGTATGGCGCAACCAATGGCCCGATCCTGTCAGCCCTGCCGCCTGAAAGGCCGTGCTGAACGCAGCGGAGAACCTCGCTCTCGACACGGGATCGCCGTTGCTGTTGAGGAACAGCGCTGATGACGGCCGATAACCGGGGCGGGTTCTGCGTCGGAGCTTCACCAGCGCCGCACGCTGTTCTCCTGCATACCAGTGGGTTCGGTCGATCAGCCGCAGCGGCGGATAGACGGTGCGCGGCCGGTCGCCCTTGGTCACGGTCAGCGGCATTCCGACGAGTGGGTCCACGTCGATGTCCACGTGAGCAACATCCGGCACCTGATGGAGCTGCAAGCCGCATAGTTCCTTGCGGCGCATGCCCGTGGCCAAAGCCCATTCGGCGATCAGGTCATAGGGCGACGAAAGATGCTGAAAAAGCGATTGGAGTTGATCGACGCGCAGCGGTCGCGGCAGACGTTCAACCTCCGAAACCGTCAGAGTGTTCGCCATCACGGTCGCAGGCCGATGATGCAAATGCGCCAGCATGCCCTGACGACGCACTGAGCGGAGCGACACCTCAACGTAGTCGAAGGGCAATGCTTCGATCAGACCGCGTCGATGCGCCCATGTATAAAAGCGGCAGACCGTCCGGATACGATCGTTCACGGTGGACCGGGCATAAGGTCGCCCGGTATGAGGGCTCGGCGTTGCCAGCATCCGATTCCGGTAGCCGGCGATCGTTCCCTCATCGGCGAGGCGCCAGTCCAGCTCGCTCTGCTCCAGGCTGTCGAACCAGTCATGCAGGTGCTCGCTATACGTCCTCAGCGTCTCCATCGCATGCGAGCGGCCGGGAATGGTGGCGAGTTCGATCAGGTAGCCGAAGGCAGGTTCGACAATCGACATCTGCGCGTCGAGCAAGATGGGGAAGCCTGCCGGAATCCCTTCAACACCGGGCACTGCCCGTACAATCGAAACCATCCTGCTCTCCGGTGACGAAGCACCCGGAGGTGCAAGAGGACATCGACATCGCCCAAGTGCTTACCGTGTCGATGAAACTGACAGATGACAGCACGCGAATAAAAGATACACGGAGCGCCTTCGGCGCGAGTCTTCCTTGAGTTGCGAGGGGTTCCCCTCGCGCTCTCCCGTTCGCCACGTGGCAGAGGTGCAGGACTTCGCCTGCACCCCTTCAAATAGCTTGTCGTGTCGCCGCCGCGTCAAGCGTTGTCCTCGCTACGCTGCGGGAACGCTTGACTCGGACGTCTGCGTGCCAGGCTCTCAGGCAATGCCGCTAAAGGACACTTCTCAGCACATGACCTAAGCCGTTGCCGTTCACGGTGAAGTTGCCGATGGTAGCCATGTTCGTGTCCTCTTTCGTTTCTCGGGCCGCGACCATCGCGACCTCGATGGCTGTCGTTGACCGGAGGCGATCGGACCGCACCCGAAGGGCCGCCACGCAGTAGAGGGCGGCCAAGGCAAGGCTTTCTTGTCTCGCGAGGAATGGGCGCGCAGCGACCAGGGGAAGAAAGCCGAGCACGGCCGTTGCGGTCTTGAGATCGAGGCGAAGCGCAGCGACGACGGCCTTCGGTTAGACATGCCAAATCGAGGACGCATTGGGCGCGTCAGGCCGAACGATGGGGACACGACTGAGCGACAGGAACGCCACACCGGATGGTGACGGTCCCAGGCACGATGAAAGAGACCCAAGCATGCGCCCCTGAAGGATTCTTCGGCCCCAGTGACCACGACAGGAACCACGACGACGCCGATCGCAATGCACCAACCGTCGACCGCCGCAGGAAGACCGTCGACACAGGGATAGACCGACATCCCGGACAGCCAGGCGACCCGCTCCGGCCCATCTCGCCGGCATGGTTCGGTCAGGAGGCAGGAACGACCGCCATCCCCGGTCGCTGACTTTGGCATAACGATGCACGCAAGAAAGGCCCCGCCGCGAGGCGGGGCATTCGTGCTTTTGAGAAAGGTGAACCATCAGGCGAAAGCGTCCGACGCAGGGATGGCAAGCGCGTCACGCCGCCTCGCCGATTTCAGCCGGCTTCGGTTGAAGCTCGTGCAGATAGGTCACGGCGCGCTGTGCATGCGCGGCCGCGGAAAAGATGAAGCGCTTGTCGTTGGCCAGCACGTCCAACCACGAGGCGAGGTAGCTCGCGTGATCGGCGCGCGGCTCGAACTCGGGGACGATGCCGAGATCGGCGCAGAGGAAGCATGCGCCAAGCTCGGCGACCAGTTCTTCGCGCGCGCGTTCGCTGCGATCCTTTGCGTAGCGGCCGAGATCGCGGTTGGCGCGATGTGCCGGCGCAGTCCAATGCACACATTCATGCGCCAACGTCGCCGTATAGCTCTCGGCGTCTCGGAAACTCTCGAACGGAGGCATCTGGATGAGGTCGAGCGAGGGTGCGAAAAACGCCTTGTCGCCACCGTGCCGGATGGTCGCTCCTGTGTTGGCGAAGAAGGCGTCCGCATGTGCGAGACGCTGCGCCGGCGCGATGGTTGGAGCCGGGCGCCCATAATAGTGATCCGGCAGATTCTCGATCTGATCGACGCAGAACACCGTATAAGCGCGCAGGAATGGAATGGCGCGTTCGACTTCATCGCCATGCTCATCGGTCTCGGTCTTCGTGACCTTGTTTGCATAGACCACCATCGTTCCGCTCTCGCCTTTGCGGACGTGACCGCCGAGTTCGAGCGACTGCTTGAACGTCATCCAGATCGGCGACGTGAATCCGCGCGCGACGGCTTCCGACCACAGCAGGACGACGTTGATGCCCTGATAGGGCATGCCGTTGTGGCGCAGCGGCCGCGTGATGCGCCCCGCCGCGTTGGCCGCATTCCATGGCTTGACCCAGGGACGCATACCGCGTTCGAGATCGACAACGATACGATCTGTGATACGCGCGTAGATATTGGCGCTCGGGTTCTCTTCCTTCCTGCTCATT
>JAJNQF010000239.1 GCA_021154945.1 Sphingomonas sp. | reverse complement strand
CGTCGATCTCACCGACTATGCCGCCGAGTGGAAATGGGACGGCATCCGCGTCCAGATCGTCCATGTCGCGGGCGAAACCCGGCTCTACAGCCGCACCGGCGACGACGTGACGGGCAGCTTTCCGGAGATCGCCGCAGCGTTCCGGACGCCTGGCACGGTCGATGGCGAGTTGCTGGTGAAGGGCGAGCATCAGGGCGGCACGCTGGAGGACGGCGGCGGCGCGGCGAGCTTCAACGCACTCCAGCAAAGGCTCGGACGCAAGACCGTGTCGGCGAAGATGCGGGCCGAGTATCCCGCGTTCGTCCGGCTCTATGACCTGCTGCTCGATGGTCAGGAAGATCTGCGGACGCTGCCCTGGACCGAGCGGCGCAAGCGGCTCGAGGCGTTCGTGCCGCAACTCGATCCCGAGCGGTTCGATCTGAGCGCGGTGATCGAGGCGGAGGACTTCACCGCACTGGAAGCGATCCGCGCCACCTCGCGCGATGCCGCGATCGAGGGCGTCATGCTCAAGCGCCGCGACTCGCCCTATGTCGGCGGGCGCCGAGCCGGCCTCTGGTACAAATGGAAGCGCGATCCGCTGACCGCCGATTGCGTTATGATGTACGCGCAACGCGGCTCCGGGCGGCGGTCATCCTATTATTCGGATTACACGTTCGGCTGCTGGACCGAGGACGGCGAACTGCTCCCCGTCGGGAAAGCCTATTCCGGGATTACCGACGAGGAGTTGAAGATGCTCGACAGCTTCGTTCGCAATCACACGCAGAACCGGTTCGGCCCGGTGCGCGAGGTGGAAAAGACGCTGGTGCTGGAGATCGCGTTCGATTCGCTCCACGATTCCAAGCGGCACAAATCGGGGGTCGCGATGCGCTTCCCCCGGATCGCGCGGATACGGACAGACAAGCCAGCGGCGGAGGCGGACCGGATCGAAACGCTGAAGCGGATGATCACGTAATCCGCGCGTCATCGAAGCGCGCGGCCTGACGGGCTATCGCATCCGATCTTGGTACGCGTAAGGACGGTCGGGTGAAAAGTTCGAGACATTCCCGCACGGCGACGGCGCGGCGTTGGCGGCGCGGCGCGTGGGTGACTGGCATCGTTTCTGCGATCATAGTGCTGTTCGTTTATCTTGCCGGGTATTTCGATCGCGATCCGGTGCATGTCTATCCTGCCATCGGGCTCCACACTTCGGGCGCACCGCCGGTCGTGGTGGTCAATTTCTCGGGCGACATGGGGCTGCGCTTCCTGCTTGGCGCATCGACGTCGCGGGGGCTGACGGAGCACGGGATCCCGGTGGTCGGGATCACGACCCCGGCGCTGTTCGCGCGATCCCGGACCCGGGCCGAACTGGATTCGATCGTCGCCGACGGGGTGCGGACGGCGCTGGCGCGGACAGGGGCCAAGCGCGCGGTCGTGATGGGGCAGTCGTACGGCGCGGACATCGTACAGACCGGGCTGGCGGACCTCCCGCCATCGCTGCGCGCTCGGGTGGCGGCGATCGTGTTGATCCTGCCGGGCGATACCGTGTTTTACCGCGCCGATCCGTCGGGGTTGCTGTACGATCATCGGACGCCCGACAGCATGGGGGTGACGACCGGCAACCGGCTGACCTGGGCGCCCCTCACGTGCATCTATGGGGTCGAGGAGACGGACAGCCTGTGCCCGCTGCTATCGGCGACGAACGTGCGGAAGGTCGGGATGCCTGGCGGGCACAATATCCGCCACGATGCGGACGGGTTGCTGGCGCATGTGCTGACGGCGATCCGAGCGGCAGCGCCGGAGGCTGGGCGGGGCGTTTAGGCGGACAGTTTGAGATTGGGTAGGTTGCGTCCAGGGAGACCCGCACTGCCAAGTTTTGTACTCCCACCCCCACCCCCGCCCCCGCCCCGTCATCCCAGCGAAAGCTGGGATATCATCGTGCGGGCCAACGCGCCCGCCAAACGCGGATACCCCAGCTTTCGCTGGGGTGACGGGTGGACGGAAGCGTTTGAAGGGCAGCGGTCTCGCCCTCCCTTGTTCTACCACGAAGGCGGGAGCCCAGACTGGACACCCGCCTTCGCTGGAGAACAAGGAAACCGGGGAATGCCTCTCGTCGAGACACTCTACACCCTCACCGCGGGCCGGCGGCGATCTTGATCTCGAATAGCGTCGGCCAGTATTTGCCCGTCACGAACAGCCGGTCCGCCTTCGCGTCCCAGGCGATACCGTTGAGCACCGCCTCGCGATCCGTCGCCGCGACCTCGGCCACCAGCGGACGCAGGTCGATCACCGCGGTCACCTTGCCGGTCTTCGGATCGATGCGAACCAGGTATCCGGTGTGCCAGACGTTCGCCAGCAGCGCCCCGTCGACATATTCGAGCTCGTTGATGTCGCGCAGCGGCCGACCGTCGATCGTCACCGCCACGCGGCGGCGCTCGGTCAGGGTCAGCGGATCGCGGACGATGATGTCGGCGCTGCCGTCGGACTGAAGCAGCGAAACGCCGTCGCTCGTCAGCCCCCAGCCCTCGCCGGTGTAGCGGTTCTGCCCCTTGGGCTTGAGCGTGCGGACATCCCAGCGATGCGCGATACCGTCATGCCAGGTGAGGCTGACGAGCTGGTCCTTCCACAGCGCGAGGCCTTCGCCGAACTGCGCGGGATCGATTCGCCCCCTCGCGAGGATCTTGCCGTCCTTGAGCGAGACGCGGCGGACGTCGGATTGCCGCTCCTGCCCCGTGCTCTCGTACAGCGCACCGTCGTGCCAGAGCAGCCCTTCGGTGAAGGCCGTCCGGTCATGCGGATAGCGCGCGACGATCGTCGCCGACAGCACCGGGACTCGCGTTTCCGGCGGCGACGGCGTCTGCGCGGGCGCTGCGGATTGCCACGATGATGAAACGAGAGCGGCCGGTCCCGCCAAGGCAAGACCGGCCGCAATCATTATCCTACCGAACACGGTACGGATCAGCGGTCTGAGTCAGTCAGCTGGATCAGCCGCCTGCGCTCAGGTTCACCGCTGCGTACTTGCCGCGACGATCGACCTCAAGCTCGAACTCGAGCTTGTCGCCCTCGTTCAGCGTCGCCATGCCGGCGCGTTCCACGGCCGAGATGTGGACGAATGCGTCAGGCTGTCCGTCGTCGCGCTGGATGAAGCCGAAGCCCTTCATCGCGTTGAAGAACTTGACCGTACCGGTCGCCTTCTCGCCGGTGAGCTGACGCTGTGCGCCACCTGCACCACCGTCACGGTCGCCACCACGGGGCGCGCCCGGGCCGGCGTCACGGTCACGCGGCGGGCCGCGATCGGTGACGGCCATCGGCTCGCCGTCGATCTTGAGGTCGGTCGCCGAGATACGGCCACCGCGGTCGACGAGCGTGAAGCCGAGCGGCTGACCCTCTGCGAGCGCGACCATGCCGGCCTGCTCGACTGCGCTGATGTGGACGAACACGTCCTCGCCGCCGTCATCACGAACGACGAAGCCGAAGCCCTTTTGCCCATTGAAGAATTTAACGACGCCAGTGCCTTCGCCAACGACCTGCGCAGGCATGCCGCGACCACCGCCGCCGCCGCCACCGCCCGAGAAGCCGCCGCCACCGCCGCCGCCGCGGTAACCACCGCCGCCACCGCCGCCGCCACCGAAGCTGCTGCCGCCGCCGTAGCTGCTGCCACCACCGCCACCGTAGCTCGAGCCACCGCCGCCGCCGTAGCTGCTGCCGCCGAACCGGTCGCCGCCGCCACCAAAGCTGCTGCCGCCGCCGAACTCGTTGTCGCCGCCGCCGAAGCTGTCGCGCTTATCGCGGCCACGCCCGCCACGGTTCCCGCGGCCACCTTTATCGAAACCCATAAGCTCTGTTCGTCTTCCCGGTTCGCCCGCAAATTTCTCAAAACCCTTGTGCCGGACGACGAACGCAGGTTTTCCAGCGCGAAACCTTTTGCGCCTTGAGGGGACCCTTAGCGCAAAATACAAGCCGTCGCGAATAGTTTCTGATCCGAAGACGCCTGATTTGGATCGATACTGACGCAAGTGTCGCTCGCGAGCCACGACTCGTCGCAAGGGCGCCACGCAAGCCATCTTATCGCCCGATTCGACGCCGCAGCCCAATATAGGGCCATTGAGCGTTGCGCCGCGGACCGCTACGGCCACCGTCATGACAGTTCATCTCCACGAAGGCGACATTCCCGCCGATCTGTTCGCGGCCGGCGCCGCGATCGCCGTCGATACCGAGACGATGGGGCTCATCACCCCGCGCGACCGACTGTGCCTGGTCCAGTTGTCCGATGGCGGCCCGGACGAGCATCTCGTCCGCTTCGCCGCGGGCGCGGGCTACGACGCGCCCAATTTGAAGGCGCTGCTGGCCGACCCGGCACGCGTGAAACTCTATCATTTCGGCCGATTCGATATCGCCGCGGTCCAGCATTACCTCGGCGTCGTCGCGGCGCCGGTCTATTGCACCAAGATCGCGTCGCGTCTCGTGCGGACCTACACCGATCGCCACGGCCTGAAGGAGCTGGTCCGCGAACTGCTCGGCCAGGATATCTCGAAGCAGCAGCAATCGTCCGACTGGGGCAGCCCCGAGCTGTCCGACGCGCAGAAGGATTACGCGGCGTCCGACGTGCGCTTTCTCCACCGCTTGCGCTCCGAACTCGACAAGCGCCTGATTCGCGAGGGCCGGATGGAACTCGCGCAGGCGTGCTTCGACTTCCTGCCGACTCGCGCCGCGCTCGATCTTGCCGGCTGGCCCGAGATCGATATCTTCGCCCACGCATGACCCAGATACCGGCGCCCTCCCCGACTGCTCGCCGTGCGCGCACCGCACGGCAGGATTGGGCCGCGCCCGGTGGCAGTCACGATCGCTTCGTGGCGATCGCCCGCGTCGCGTTGCCGACCGCGATCGGCGTGCTGGCGGCATTCCTGGTGATGGCGCCGCTGACCGCGGGCGGCGACGTGTCGTTCCTGCTCGACAAGAACAAGGTCGACGTCGCGCAGGAACGCATGAAGATCCAGGCGGCACGTTATCGGGGCGAGGACAGCAAGGGCCAGTCCTTCACCCTCGACGCGAAGTCCGCGATCCAGAAGAGCTCGGCCGAGCCGATCGTCCAGCTCAACCAGCTCGCGGCACAGATCCAGCTGACCGACGGCCCCGCCAACATCAAGGCGAACACCGGCCGCTACGACATGGACACCGAGAAGGTGCAGCTGTTCGGTCCGCTCAACGCCACCGCGGCGGGCGGCTACGACCTGAAGACCACCAACGCGACGATCGACATGAAGGCACGCACGCTCGAAAGCGGTGGTGCTGCGACCGGCACCGTCCAGCAGGGGACCTTCAGCGCCAACAAGCTGCGCGCCAACCTGGAGGAGCGCACTGTTACGCTTGACGGTAATGCCCGCTTGCGGATCATCCCCAGAGGGCCGAAATAGCCGCCATGCGCGCTTCCCCTATCTTCGCCGGTCGGATCCTCATCGGGATAACCGCCGTCCTGCTCTCCACGACCGCGGTCGCGCAGCAGTCGCACAATTCCAACGCCCCGATCGATTTCGGCGCGGATCATATCGAGCTTCAGGACAAGGCGAACCGCGCCATCCTGTCGGGCAACGTCGCGGTCAAGCAGGCCGAGATGACGCTCAATTCGGCGCGAATGACGGTCGCCTATACCGGCCAGGTGATCGGCGGAAACCCGCAGGTCTCGCGGCTCGACGCGTCGGGCGGCGTGATCGTCAAGCGTCCCGACCAGACGGCGCGCAGCCAGTATGCGATCTACGACCTCAACCGCCGCGTCATCACGATGCTCGGCGCGGTCACGCTGACGCAGGCGGGCAACACCGTGAACGGCGGGCGCCTGACGATGAACCTCGACACCGGACGTTCGGTGATCGACGGATCGTCGGTCGCCGGGGGCAGCGCCGCAGGATCGGCCGCGAGCGGTGGCACGGTCACGCAGACCGGTGGCCGCGTGACCGGCACCTTCTCGGTCCCCAAGCGCAACTGACGCGCGAGCGTACCGCAAGGGGCTTCCCTCCGGCGGCGCGCTCATGCATGTTTCCTGCCAAACCCCCGAGGTTCGGCGACACCATCACGCCGAGCATTCGGCGACTGACTTTTGCGAGGGCCTGATCCCATGGACGCCACCACGCTGCCCCCGATCGAGGACGTAGAGCCGATTTCCGAGCCGCCGGTGAGCAACGGGCTCCAGGTCGTCTCGATCGCGAAATCCTACGACAAGCGCGTCGTGCTGACCGACGTGTCGGTCTCGGTCGGGCGCGGCGAAGTGGTCGGCCTGCTCGGGCCCAACGGCGCTGGCAAGACGACCTGCTTCTATTCGGTGATGGGTCTCGTGAAGCCTGACTCGGGCCGCATCATGCTCGACGGCGAGGACATCACGAAGCTGCCGATGTACCGGCGCGCGATCCTCGGCCTCGGCTACCTGCCGCAGGAAACGTCGATCTTCCGCGGGCTGACGATCGAGAAGAACATCCTGACCGTGCTCGAACTGTCCGAGCCGGACAAGGCGGCACGCCAGCGGAAACTCGACACGCTACTCGAGGAATTCGGCCTCACCCGGCTCCGCGCAGCGCCGGCGATGGCGCTGTCCGGCGGCGAGCGTCGCCGTGCCGAGATCGCCCGCGCACTCGCGGCGGATCCGTCGATCATGCTGCTCGACGAGCCGTTCGCGGGCATCGACCCCATTTCGATCGCCGACATCCGCGATCTGGTAAAGGACCTCAAGCGTCGCGACATCGGCGTGCTGATCACCGACCACAATGTCCGCGAGACGCTGGAGATCGTCGACCGCGCCTACATCATCTATGACGGCCGCGTGCTGTTCTCCGGCTCGCCGGCGGAACTGGTCGCCGACGCCAACGTGCGACGACTGTACCTCGGCGAAGGCTTCTCGCTTTAATTCATTGCTTACGATCCTCCCCGTCAGGGGGAGGTGGCGCCAAAGGCGTCGGAGGGGGAGGACATGAAACACCAGTTGGCTCTTACCTCCCCCTCCGTCAGGCTATGCCTGCCACCCCCCCCTTGCGGGGGAGGATTAGAACTCACCTTAGCGTCATGAGCCTCGCCCCTCGCCTGGACATCCGCCAGTCGCAATCGCTGGTGATGACCCCGCAGCTCCAGCAGGCGATCAAGCTGCTGGCGCTGTCGAACCTCGAGATCGAGGGGTTCATCGCCGAGGAAGTCGAGCGCAATCCGCTCCTCGAAGCGAGTGCAGCCGAAGATAACGACGCCCCCGACCGCGAACCCGCCCCCGAAGTCCGCGACGAACGTGTCCCCGCCGACGAACTCGTCGCGGGCACCGGCGCCGGCGA
>JAJNQF010000234.1 GCA_021154945.1 Sphingomonas sp. | reverse complement strand
CCTCCCCAGGGGCACACTTCAAGTCGGCGAATCTAAAGCGTTTCCACCAAACTCCCAAGCGATTTTAACCTTTTCCGATGTGCGGACGTGCATCGTTCATGGAAGGCGGCGCGAGGCGTTTCGTCGCCTCCGAAACGATCCGACCATGCGCCCCCGATCGCCTCCGAACGTCAGTCGGCGGACAACGAAAAAGGCCGCCCGGTTGCCCGGGCGGCCTTTCACAACACATAATTCCAGTCGGAGGCTGCCCGCCGAGACGGGCAATCTCCGCGGAGATTACATTGCGTTGTTGGTCATCATGGTGTCGTTCGACATCATCGTGTCGTTCGCCATCATGGTGTCGTTGGCCATCATGCCACCGTTCATCGTGCCGTCGACGGCAGTCATGTTGTCGGTCATGGTGTCCATGCCCTCGGTGGCGTTCATGTCGGTGACCATCGTGTTGTCGGTGGTCGTCTCGGTCTTCGGACCGCACGCCGAAACGGCGAGTGCTGCGCTGGCGATCAGCGAACCGGTCAGGACCTTGGAAATGAGTGCACGCATGTGGAAGCTCCCTAGATAGAGGATTTGGCTGGCTGCTCGCCCTTAATACCCAAATCGTAGTGGACATTAATCCGATAACGCTTCGTCCTCAAGCCTCGTTTTCCTGAGGACAAGAAACTGTTTCAAGGAAAGCATCGACCGTCAACGCAAGGGCGGCGTCGAAAGTTGCAAGGTCGGCCGGAATGCCGAGCGATTGCAGGCTGGTAACGCCGTACTCGGGCAGGCCGCACGGGACGATACCACCGAAGTGCGACAGGTCCGGGTCGATGTTCACCGAGAAGCCGTGAAGCGTCACCCAGCGTTTTACGCGCACGCCGATCGCCCCGATCTTTGCTTCCCGTCCCCGATCGAGCGTCCAGATGCCGACCCGGCCATCGACCGCGAACGCCTCGACGCCCAGTTCGCCGAGCGCCGCGATCACCCAGGATTCGAGCGCGTGGACGTAACAGCGCACGTCGCGCCCGCGCTTGGTGAGGTCCAGCACGACATAGCCGATCCGCTGCCCGGGCCCGTGATAGGTGTATTTGCCGCCGCGGCCGGTCGGGATCACCGGAAAGCGCGCGTCGATCAGGTCGCCCGGCTCCGCGCTGGTACCCGCGGTATAGACCGGCGGGTGCTCGAGCATCCACAGCAGCTCGCGCGCCTCGCCCGCGCCGACCGCCACCGCACGCGCCTCCATCTCCGCCAGCGCGTCGGCATAGGGGGTCAGGCCGGCACTGGTGCGCCATTCGATACCCGAGGGAGGGGCGGAGGGGGGCAGGGTGGTCACGATCCCCAATTGCGCACCCGCGCGCCGACTTGCAACCTGTGGTCAAGCGCGGGGGCTTGGGCTAACTCGCGCAGAGCAGGAACCGGGGGAGCAGGGCACATGGTGAAGATGGGAACGGTCTGGGATCGCACGGTCGAGGTGCTCAACGGGCGCACCGGCATGATCGCGCCGATCGCGGTGCTCGGCATCTTGTTGCCCAGCGTCGTCCGGGACGGCTTCGTCGCCTTCTCGGCCCCGGGGACGGCGATGTTCGCGCTGGTCGGCGGCGTGCTGACGATCGTGGCACTGGTGGCGATGATCTGGGCGCAGCTCGCGATCGTCGCGATCGCGACCGATCCGGCCACCGACGCACCCGCGGCCCGGCGTCAGGCCAGCGCGCGCGTCTGGCCGGCGCTCGGCATCACGGTGATCCTGATGATCGTCGCACTGCTGTTCGTGGTGCCGCCGATCGTCGTGCTGATCCAGTCGGGCTTCGACTTCACCGCCGCCGCGAACGGGTCGAGCGTGCAGATGACCCCGCCCAGCGCCGGTGCGGCCGGGTTCGTTGGGCTGTACGGCCTCGCCTACATGATCGCCGTCATCTGGATCGGCGCGCGGCTGGTGCTGCTCAACCCGGTCGTCCTCAACGAACGTCTCGGCATCGGCGCGATCCGGCGCTCTGTCCGGCTGACCAAGGGGCTGACGTGGCGGATCATCGGCGTGATGATCCTGTTCGCGATCGTGACGCTGGTCTCCACCTGGGCCGCGCAGGCGGTCACCGGGATCCTCTTCCGCCTCGCGCTCGGCGCCGACGGGATCGCCACCGCGACCTTCCTGTCGGGGATCGCCGCGACGATCGTCACTACCGCCTTCACCGCGCTCGCCGCCGTCTTCACCGCGCAGCTCTATGTCGCCGTCAGAGAGAAATCCGTCACCCCATGAAGCTCGATTTCGCGACCGTCCTTTCCGATGCCTGGACGCTCTTCAAACGCGACCGCGACCTGTTGCTGCGGATCGCCGCACCGTTCCTGTTCCTGCCCGCGTTCGCACTCGCCCTGGTCGTGCCCGATCCGCCGATGCCGGTGGCGGGGGCCGGCGACAATGAGGCGCAGGCGATGGCCTGGGCCGACGCGGTGCAGGCTTGGGCGGGCGCGCATGGCGGCTGGTACCTGCTCGCCTATGTGACGAGCTTCTTCGGCACGTCGCTGTTCTACGCGCTGTATCTCGACCGCGATCATCTCGACCTGCGGCAGGCGTTGACGCGCTGCCTGCGGATCTTCCCGCGCTTCCTGCTGGCGATGGTGATCGTCTCGCTGCCGGCGGGGGCGGGGCTGTTGCTGTACGCGATTCCCGGTCTCTACATCCTCGGCCGGACGATGCTGACCGGTCCGGCGCTGTTCGCCGAGGCACCGCTCGGTGCACTCGGCGCGATCCGCCGCAGCTTCATGCTCAGCCGTGGTTCCGGGTTGCCGCTGATGGGGCTGGCGGCGTTCAGCTACATCAGCGGCTGGATCGCCGGCGCGCCGTTCATGATGCTGGACCGTGCCCTGCGCGAGGCGGGCGAGCCGAACCCGGTGGCGCTGGCGATCGTCGATGCGGGCGCAGCGGTGGCGGCCATGGCCGCGGGTATAGCGATGGCCCTGATCGCCATCTCCGCCTATCGCCG
>JAJNQF010000229.1 GCA_021154945.1 Sphingomonas sp. | reverse complement strand
AAGGCGCTGTCGCCGCGCCAGGGCCAGGTGCTCAAGTTCGTCGCGCAGGGCCTGCTCAACAAGCAGATCGCTGCCGAACTGGGGTTGGCCGAGAAGACGGTGAAGATGCACCGCGCGATCCTGATGGACCGGCTCGGCCTGACGACCACCGCGGACCTGATCCGGCTCGCGGTCGAGGCCGGGCTTTAGGCCAACCGCACGCTGCATATGGGCCAAGGTCCGTATCGCCCCCCGCCCCACCCAGGCGTATTTGGTCCATGGTCGTCACAGCGGCTGGGTCTCGGACCGTATTAGCCATCGGTTCCGCGGCTCGGGTGGAATTCCCTCCGTTACCCTTTGAAGTCGCTGTGGCGCCATCCCCGGGTGGACCGAAACCGATCACTCCGTCGGCCCTCGCTCTCCCGCAACAAGGCCGGTTCGCCAGCGTAGCGGGCGCGGCACAGCAAGGTGATGGAGACCTTCATGGACAGCATAACCCCGTTCCAGTTCTCGCTGGTATATAACGCGTTTTCATTCACGTTCGCGACGATGGCCGCGACGACCGCCTTCCTGTGGCTGTGCCGATCGCAGGTCGCGCCGGCGTACCGTACCGCCGTCACCATCTCGGGGCTGGTGACCGCGATCGCCGCCTATCACTACCTGCGGATCTTCGAGAGCTGGAACGAGAGCTATTCGCTCAAGGACGGGATCATCACGGGCACCGGGTTCGCATTCAACGACGCCTATCGTTACGTCGACTGGCTGCTGACCGTGCCATTGCTGCTGATCGAACTCGTGCTCGTGATGCGCCTGTCGCCCGAGCAGACCTCGTCGAAGACGGTGCGGCTGGGTTCGGCCGCCGCACTCATGATCGTGCTGGGCTATCCCGGCGAGATCGCGACCGACATTCCGACCCGCGCGCTTTGGGGTACGTTGTCGGCGATCCCGTTCATCTACATCGTATGGGAATTGTTCCGCGGGCTCGGCGACTCGATCGAGCAGCAGCCGGCCGTCGCGCGTGACCTTGTGCGCAAGGCCCGTCTGCTAACCTTCGCGTCTTGGGGTTTCTACCCGATCGTCTACATGGCGCCCTATGCCGGGATCAGCGGCGCGACCGCGACGACCGTCATCCAGCTCGGCTACACGATCGCGGACATCGTCGCGAAGGCTGGCGTCGGCGTGCTGATCTACATGATCTCCGTCCGCAAGTCGCAGGTCGAGGCGCATGGCGTCGCCGTCCACAATCATTGATACCGATGCTTCCGCTCGGGTTGCGGCATCGGCTGCCGTGACAAGCCTAGGCCGCCGCGTTCCCTCGGGGCGCGGCGGCTTCGTGCATCCTGGATTCTGGCTGGCTGCCTTGTACCTCGCGACCGCATTGGCAGCGGGGCTGTCGCTCGATGGACCTATCGCGACGCTGATCGCCACGATCGTCTTCATCGGCGGGGGCATGCCGCATGGCGCCTACGACATCGCGTTGCTCGCACGCACGGGCCGCCTCGGACGCCACGGCCTCGCGCTTGCGGTCGGTGGCTATGTCGGGATCGCCGTCGCGATGGCCGTGATGTGGGTAGTAAGCCCGCTGATCGCGCTGGTCCTGTTCGTCGCGGTCGCCTCGGTCCATTTCGGCGAGGACTGGACGATGATCGACGAGCCTTTGCTCAAGGTCGCGGCCGGGACCGCGATCATCGCCGCGCCCGCGATCGGCCACCCGGCGGAGGTCGCGCGGTTGTTCGTCGCGATGGTAGGCGGGCCCGGTGGCGAAACGGTCGCGCGGTCGCTGATCGCGGTCGCGCCGGTCGCGCTGCTGGTCACGATCATCGGCATCAGCGACGCCTGGCGGAACGGTGCGCGCGAATGGGCTGCGGCGACGGCGGTTGCGATTTTAAGCCTGATTATCGCGCCGCCGGTGGCCGGGTTCGCGCTGTTCTTCGTGTTCCTGCACTCACCGCGTCATTTGGCCGATGCGCGGATCACACTGGGCGGGGTTTCGCAGCGCTGGTGGCTGGCGACGGGGGCGGCCTTGTCGGTGGCGGCGATCGGCGGCTGGGTCGTGTTCGCTAACAGCCTTGGACGGTCCCTGCCCGCGGATCTGACTGCGCAGGCGTTCCAGTTGCTCGCGACCGTCGCGGTGCCGCATCTGGCATTTTCGAAATGGATCGAGCGACGGCTGGCGCGGGGCGATCGCCAGCACTTCCCGGCATCAGGGGCTGGCGAGAATCTGCTCGGCAAGGTGTCGGCCGGATAGCCAGGCGCTTTCGATCCGCGGTGCCACCAGCCAGTCGCCCGCCGCGCCGATCTGCTCGCCGGCGTTCCAGAGCGAGCCGAGATCCAGCCCTGCCGTCTTTGCGTAGCGCCAGCGATGGGCGGTACGAAATATCGGTGTGGGTAGTCCTTCCTCGGCGTGCTCGGCCAGCGCCGCCTGCAACCGATCGACCACCGTATCGACGGGCTGCTCCAGATGTTCGTGCGACCAGTCCGGCGTTGCCTGGACGACCCAGGATTCCGGGCCCTGGCGTCCCGGCTTGGCGCTGTTCCGCGCGGCCCAGCCGATGATCCCGGCATCCTTGAGCACGTCGTGCGGGATCGTCAGCGGCGCGTCGAAGGCGAACATCGCGGTCCAGCACGGAGCCGACCGGCAGCCCAAGGCTTCGCTTGCCATCGCCGGGTCGTGCGGTGCCAGCAACGGCGCGGCCTGTTCCGCGGGCGTTGCGATGACGACGGCGTCGAACAACGCGCCCGTCGTATCGGGTTCGACGACCCAGCCCGCGGCCGTCCGGCGGACATCGGTGATACGAGAATTCCAGCGCACATCGGTCTGCGCCGCGAGATGTTTGACGATGGCGTTCATGCCGGGCGTGCCGACCCATGCATCGGGGCCCGCGGCGGGCCAGGGCGCGACGACTCCGGCCGACTTCCATGCGTGCATCGCGGCGACGAAGTCTTGGTCGCGCATCGTCAGATATTGCGCGCCGTGATCGAAGGCTGCCTCGCCTGCGGGGGTGTCGGAGCGCCGCGTCGCCATGCGACCACCGGCGCCACGGCCCTTGTCGAACAGCGTCACCGCACAGCCATCCTGCTGAAGACGCACCGCGCAGGACAGTCCCGCGATACCCGCACCCACGATCGCAACCTTCACGCATGTCTCCAAACAACGATACCGGGACGATCAGGTCCCGGTATCGAGTACATATCAATTACGCTGGGCGATCAACCGGTTGGTAGCAGGACCGTGTCGATCGCGTGGATCACGCCGTTGGTGCAGGCGATGTCGGCGGAGATCACGCGTGCGCCGTTGATGGTGACGCCGTCGGTGCCGTCGACATGCACGGTCGAACCGCCAGCAGTCGCGGGATCGAGCACCTTGCCGCTCACGTCGTCGGCCATGACCGCGCCCGGCAGGACGTGGAGGAGCAGGATCGCCGTCAGCTTCTCCTTGTTCTCCGGCTTGACGAGGTCGTCGACCGTCCCTGCCGGCAGCGCCGCGAAGGCCGCGTCGGTCGGCGCGAAGACGGTGAACGGACCCTCGCCCTTCAAGGTATCGGCGAGGCCCGCCGCGCCGACGGCGGCGACCAGTGTCGTGAACGACCCTGCGGCAACCGCGGTGTCGACGATGTCATGCTTGGTATCGGTCATGGTCTATCCTGGAAATGAGGCTGATGCCGGTGTCCGGCGCGCGTCCTTCCCATCAAGCCAGTGTCGGTGCGATATGACCTTTGGGTCGTATCGCAAGCCCAGCACGTGATTCGAGCCGCTCAGGCGTCGGTCGCGACCGATAATGGCGCGTGGTTCATTCGCGGCAGCACGTGGCGCGCGAACAGGTCGGCTTCCGCGGCGTGCGGATAGCCCGACAGGATGAACGCCTCGATCCCCATATCCTGGTACATGGCGAGCTTGGCGAGCACTTGATCGGGATCGCCGACGATCGCCGCGCCGCAACCCGAGCGCGCGCGGCCGATGCCGGTCCAGAGATTGTCCTCGGCATAGCCATCGGGCGATGCGCCCTCGCGCAGGGCCGCCTGCGCTGCGACGCCCGCAGACCCCGAATCCAGCGACTTGGCGCGGATCGCGGCACCCTGTTCCACATCGAGCTTCGAGAGCAGGCGATCGGCGTACACCCGCGCCTCGTCCTCGGTCTCGCGGACGATGACGTGCGCGCGGTAGCCGAAGCGCAGCGTGCGGCCGTGGCGGGCGGCGCGTGCGGTCATGTCGGAGATGATGTCGGCGACCTTCTCGCGCGTGTCGGGCCACATCAGATAGACGTCACATTCCTTCGCTGCCGCCTCGCGCGCGTCCGGCGACAGCCCGCCGAAATACATCAACGGCGCCTTACCCGACACGGTGCCGATCCGCGGCGGGTCGAGCTTCAGTTTCCAAAACTCGCCGTCATGATCGAGCGGCTCGCCGTTCAGCAGCGTCTTGAGGATCCGCATCAGCTCGACCGTGCGGGCATAGCGCGGGCCGGACGCCAGCGTCTCGCCGGGCAGGTCGGACGAAATGATGTTGGTGTTGAGCCGCCCGCCGAGCATCCGGTCGATCGTCGCGATCTGGCGCGCGAGTTGCGGCGGCCAGCTTTCGCCGACGCGCACCGCCATCAACAGCGCCAGCCGGCGGAGCATCGGCGCGATCGCTGCGGCGAACGCGGTCGTGTCGAGCCCTAGCGAATAGCCCGAGGGGAGAAGGATGTTGTCGTAGCCGCCGGTCTCCGCCTGGAGGACGATATCCCGGCAATGCTCCCAAGTCGATTGCAGCCGAGGATCGGGCACGCCGAGAAACTCGTAATCGTCGTCGCACAGCGCCGAGAACCAGCTGACTTCGCAGGATCTGGTCATGGCAGCGCCTCGCCGCGCGCCGCGATCAGGACATCGTACCAGTCCTGCCGGGTCCAGGTGATCGCGAAGGCCTGCGCGAGTTCGGCGATGCGCGCCGGGTTCTGCGTGCCGACGATCGGGATCGCGCGCACCGGATGCGCCATGATCCAGCTATAGGCCGCCGCCGACCGGCTCGCGCCCGTCTCGGCCGCCTTGCGATCGAGCGCCGCCGCCACCGCTGCGCTGCGCGCGTCGGCGGGTACACCGAGCCGGCCACCGCCGAGCGGCGACCAGGCGAGCACCGCCATGTCGCGCTCCATCGCCTGATCGAACAGCCCGTTTTCGAGCGGTTCGAGGTGGAGTGGCGAAAATTCCGGCTGATGGCTGACGAGCGGAATGGTCAGGAACGACGCCAGCGCCTGTGCCTGCGCGGGCGTGTAGTTCGACACGCCGACCGCGCGCACCTTGCCCGCCGTGACCATATCCTCGAGCGCACGCGCCGCTTCCTGCGGGTGCGTCAGGATATCGGGGCGATGGATCTGGTAAAGGTCGACCTGCTCGACACCGAGCCGGGTCAGCGAGGCATCGAGCGCCTTCGCCAGATAGGCCGGACCCGAATTATACGGTAGCGGCGGGAGGATGCCGCCCTTGGTGGACAGGACCATCCGCTCGCGCAGGCCGGGCGATTCTGCGAAGACGCGGCCGAGCAGCACTTCCGCATCGCCGAACCCGCCGGCGCCATCGAAACCATAGATGTCGGCTGTGTCGAACAGCGTGACGCCCGCCTCGAACGCCGCCTCGATCAGCGTGCGTCCTTCGGCGACGCCGACTCCGGCGAACCGCCACATGCCCCAGGCTATCGGGCTGACAAGGATTCCGCTCTTGCCGAGTGGAATGGCTTTGGGTGTAGGATCAAGCTGCGACATCGCTGTCACGAATAGGGGTAATAGGCTTGGTCGAGCAAGTACGTTATGGGCTGGTCGGAACCGGCATGATGGGGGTCGAGCATCTCCAGAACCTCGCCGTCACCCCGGGCGCGGTCGTGACGGCGATCGCCGATCCGGTGAGCATTTCGCTCGGCTGGGCGCGCGATGCGCTTGGTCCGCGCGGCGATGGGGTGCAGGAATTTGCCGATGCGGCGGGGCTTGCCCGCAGTGGGCTGGTTGATGCGGTGATCGTCGCAAGCCCGAACTTCACGCACCGCGCCGTGCTGGAGCCGCTGTTCGACGCGGACGTCGCGATCCTCTGCGAAAAGCCGCTGGCGACGACGCTGGAGGATGCCCGCTGGGTCGTCGACCGTGCCGCGCAGATGACACGACCGTTCTGGACCGCGATGGAATATCGCTACATGCCGCCCGCCGCCGCGTTTATCGAACAGGTGCATGGCGGCCGGATTGGGCGCTTGCGGATGCTGTCGATCCGCGAACATCGCTTTCCGTTCCTGCCCAAGGTCGGCGACTGGAACCGCTTCAGCCGCAACACCGGCGGGACGATGGTCGAGAAATGCTGCCATTTCTTCGACCTGATGCGGCTGATCGTCCGGTCGGAACCGGTCCGCGTCTATTGCTCGGGCGCGATGGACGTGAACCATGTCGACGAGCGCTATGACGGCGAACGGCCCGACATCATCGACAACAGCTACACGACGGTGGACTTCGCCAACGGCGTCCGCGCGATGCTCGACCTGTCGATGTTCGCGGACGGTGCCGAGAACCAGGAGGAGATCACCGCGGTCGGCGATGCAGCCCGGCTCGACGTGCTGATCCCCGAAGGCGCGCTGGTGTTCAGTCCGCGCACTGGCTTCCTCAACCCGAAACAGGTCGAGCGGCAGGTGATCGAGGTCGACCGGACCGCACTCGACGCGGGCAGCCATCACGGCTCGACCTTCTACCAGCATCAGAAGTTCATCGCTGCGGTGCGCGGCGAAATCGACGTCGAGGTTAGCGCGCGTGACGGGCTTATGGCGGTCGCGATCGGTACAGCGGCGGAGATCAGCGCGCGGACGAAACGCGTCATGGAAATGGCCGAACTGGGGTTCTGAATGAAGCCATACTTTGCGCGCCCCAAGGCGAAATCGTGTATGACAGCGCAGGACACTGTTTAACCTACCGTTGAAGTAGGAATTGTGGAGGGGACGCGCATGAAAACGCATTGGTTGCTGTCGGGGGTGGCCTTGGCCGTGGGGCTGAGCGCACCGGCTTGGGCGCAGGACGCAGCACAGCCGCAGGTCGCAGCCCCGAGCGCGCCCGATGCGTCCGTGCCGGGCGAAATCGTTGTCACCGCGCAGAAACGCTCGGAGCGTCTGCAAGACGTGCCGGTCGCGGTATCGGTAATCTCTGGCGCGCAGATCGCAGCGCAGGGCGCGGTGAACCTCGAAGGCGCGCAGTACCTCGTGCCGACGCTCAACTTCCGCAAATCGGGCACGACGATCAACCAATCGCTGTTCCTACGCGGGGTCGGCACATCGACCTTCTCGGTCGCGGGCGAGCCATCGATTTCCACCGTCGTCGACGGCGTCGTCTACAGCCGCGCGGGTGAGGCGTTCAGCGACCTGATCGACATCGACCGGATCGAAGTCCTGCGCGGACCGCAGGGCACGCTGTTCGGCAAGAACACGAGCGCCGGCGTCATCAACATCGTCACCCAGCGTCCCGGCAACGTCCTCGCCGGCTCGGTCGAAGGATCGTTCTTCACCGGCAACGGCAATGAATATCGCACGCGCGCCGCACTCGACATTCCGGTGAGCGAGACGATCAAGAGCCGCTTCACCGGCTTCTACGGCAATTACGCGGGCAACATCCGCAACATCGCGCACGATAACCGCCGCGTGAACGGGTACGAGCATTACGGCTTTCGCGGCATGGTCGTCGCCGACGCGACGCCCGACCTGACCTTCACACTGATCGGCGACTATCGGCGGAGCAACGACGATTGCTGCGCCGAGGTCATCGGCACCACGCCGACCGCAGGCCTGACCGCCAGCGTCCTGCCCGATCGCAACGGCAACAAGTCGCGCACCGTCAACCAGGACCTGATCACGCATACCGACGAGAAGAGTTGGGGCGTCTCGCTGCAGGCCGACGCGACGCTCGGCACGCAGACGGTGACGTACATCGGCTCCTACCGCGAATACGACAATACCGAGATCCGCGACGGCGACTGGCTGCCGACCGCGTATGTCGGCGCCAACCAGCTTCACGATTTCGGGCCGCAGACGAGCAACACCTTCACGCAGGAAGTCCGGATCGCGTCGCCGTCGAACCAGTTCTTCAGCTACGTGGTCGGCGCATTCTACTCGCGCGCGGAAACCGAACGAACGTTCCGCCGCGACGACGTCGTCTGCACCGCCACGCCGACGCCGACCGTGCTCACCCCGTGCTCGACCGCGGGTACGACGGTCACCCGGCCGACCGGGACCGCGGTGTTCGGCTCGACCTTCAAGAACCTCGCCTTTTTCGGGCAGGGCGCCTTCAACCTGACCGATCGGTTCCGCGCGATCGCCGGCGTCCGCTACACCAGCGACCAACTCGACGTCTTCCACAGCCGCGTCACGACGCTTGCCGGGCCGGGCATCAACCCCAGCTTCGGGCCGTTCGCCGGCAAGACCACCAACACCAACTGGTCGGGCAAGGGCGGGCTGCAATTCGACCTGGCACCGCAATCGACCGCCTACGCGACCTATTCGCGCGGCTATAAGGGGCCGGCGTTCAACATCTTCTACAATCTCGGCGCGACCGGCACCAACGTGATCGATCCGGAGACCGCCGACAGCTATGAAATCGGCCTCAAGAACACGCTGTTCGGCGGCAAGTTGGTGGTCAACCTCGCCGCCTATTACGCCAAATATCACAATTTCCAGGCGAACAACCCGGATGTCGTCGCGGGTGTGCTTGTCACTCGCTTCACCAACGCAGGCGACATTTCGACCCGCGGCGGCGAGCTCGACCTGCTCTATCGCCCGGTTCGCGACCTCAACATCTCGGGTGGGCTCGCCTATACCGATGCGCATGTCGACCAGTTCAAGATCCCGACCAACGGCTCGACCACCGGCGTCGTGCCCGCAGGCACGCAACTCGGCTATGCGCCGCGGTGGAAGGGGTCGCTCGGCGGCGACTACCGGATCCGCACCGGC
>JAJNQF010000187.1 GCA_021154945.1 Sphingomonas sp. | reverse complement strand
TCTCCCGCGAAGGCGGGGGTCCAGACTGGGCCCCCGCCTTCGCGGGGGAACAAGCTTTTCAGGCTTTCGAGGACTGGCTCGCTCCCCCCAAAGCTGAGCCAACGCCCGTCGCGATCGCCCCCGAAGACCCGTTCAACATCATCTACTCTTCCGGGACCACCGGAACGCCGAAGGGCATCGTCCAGAGCCACGCGATGCGCTGGGCGCATATCGCGCGCAACAGCGCCGCGGGGTTCGACACCGCCGTGACGATGATCGCCACCCCGCTCTATTCGAATACCACCCTCGTAAGCTTTCTGCCGACGCTCGGCTGGGGCGGCACCGTCGTGCTGATGAAGAAGTTCGAGGCCCGCGCGTATCTCGAACTCGCCGAGCGGTACCGCTCGACGCACACGATGCTGGTCCCGGTCCAGTATCAGCGGATCATGGCGCTGCCCGATTTCGACGACTTCGACCTGTCGGCCTTCCGCTTCAAGACCAGCACCAGCGCCCCCTTCTCCGCCGCGCTGAAGGCCGACGTGGTCGCGCGTTGGCCGGGATTGCTGGTCGAATTCTACGGCATGACCGAGGGCGGCGCGAGTTGCGCGCTGAACGCGACCGCCAACCCGACCAAGCTCCACACCGTCGGCCAGCCGATGCCGGGGCACGAGATCCGCCTGATCGACGACGACGGCAACGAGGTCGCGCCGGGCGAGATGGGCGAAGTCGTCGGTCGCAGCCCGGCGATGATGAACGGCTATCACGGCCGCTCGGAAGCGACGCGCGATGCCGAATGGTATGACGAAGCCGGCAACCGCTATATCCGCCACGGCGATGTCGGGCGGTTCGACGAGGACGGATTCCTCACGCTGATGGACCGGAAGAAGGACCTGATCATCTCGGGCGGGTTCAACATCTATCCGTCCGACCTGGAGACGGCGCTGGCGCAGCACCCCGACGTTGCGGACTGCGCGGTGATTGGCGTTCCGTCCGACGCCTGGGGAGAAACGCCGGTCGGCTTCTACGTCCCGCGCGATGGTGCAAGCGAGGATGCGCCTTCGATCCTGACGTGGGCGAACGCGCAGCTCGGCAAGACGCAGCGGCTGTCGGCGCTCCACGTCGCGGACGAACTGCCACGCAGCGCGATCGGCAAAGTCCTTAAGCGCGAACTCCGCGATCGGCTCGCCTCAAAAGTCCCGTCATCCTGACGAAAGTCAGGACCCAGGGCCACAAGCGCCCCGGTCCTTGGCTCTGGGTCCTGACGTTCGTCAGGATGACGACGGAGGCGAAATCGGCGTTCTACGCGCAATCACCCGCAGACGAGAAAGCTAAACCGATGACCAGTCTCAAACAGGCGATCGACGCGCTGGAGCCGACCGAGGGCGGCTGGCGCGGCACCGTGCCGGAGAACTGGCTGCAAGGCCGCACCGCCTATGGCGGATTCTCCGCCGCGCTCGCGCTCTATGCCGCGCAGAAGTCCGACACCGACCTGCCGCCCTTGCGGTCCGCGCAGGTGTCGTTCATCGGGCCGCTGTCGGGTGATATCACCATCCGCGCGAGCCGGTTGCGGCGCGGTCGCAACGCGGCGTTCGTCCAGGCGGATGTCGAGAGCGCAGCCGGGCTGGGCCTGCGTGCGACCTTCGTCTTCATGGGCGCGGTGGAGTCGCGCGTCGATCATCAGACCGGCGGGGCGCCCCACTTCCCGATGCCGACCGCCGACACGCAGACCTTCCGCGGCCACAGCGCGGTGGCGTTCTCGCGTAATTTCGACCTACTCGACCGCCGAGACGACAGTGTCGGGCCGGCCGAGTGGCTGCGCTGGGCGCGGCTGGTCGAGCGCAAGGGCCTCGATCCGATGGTCGAGATGATCGCGATCGCCGATTGCCTGCCGCCCGCCGCGCTGAAGCTGCTCGGGGCCCCCGCTCCGCTCAGTTCGATGACGTGGCTGCTCAACATCCTCGGGCCGCAGCCGGTGACGAGCGACGGCTGGTGGCTGCTCCGCGCGACCACCGATTACACGCGCGAGGGCAGCTCGAGCCAGCAGATGGCGATCTGGAACACCGACGGCACGCCGATCGCCGAACAGATGCAGAGCGTCGCGATCTTCGCGTGACGCCAGCGGAGGGCGCGTGCGCGCCCGACATATCTTGCGACACATTGGCAGCCCGACGGCAAAACGCTGCGACAACCGGGGTTTAGACCGTCGTCATTCAGTGGGAACTCGTCCCACACAGCCGGAGTCCGACATGCGCAAGACCGTCCTTACCCTGATGCTCGCTGCCAGCGCGATCACGTCCGCTGCCAGCGCGCAGACCGCCCCCGCCCCTGCCCCCGCGACCCCACGTCCGCCGATGCGGCAGGATGCGAACCGCGACGGCGTCACCACGCGCGCCGAAGCGATCGCACAGGCCGACGCCCGGTTCGCGCAGATGGATACCGACCGCGACGGCCGCGTCAGTGCCGGCGAGATGCGCGCCTATCGCACCGCGATGCACGACCGGATGGTGGCGAACGGTCGCGATGTGCCCGTTCCCCCGCCGGGCGGTCGCAAGCATGACGGCATGGGTCGCGGGATGGATCCGAACCGGGACGGCAGCGTGACGCGCGAGGAGTTCGAGGCGCGCGCGCTCAAGCGGTTCGACCGGATGGACGCCAACCGCGACGGCACGATCGACGCGACCGAGCGCGCCAATGCCGCCGAGATGCGCCGCGTCGACCGGCGCGAACGCCGCGAGGGCGTAACCCGGCCCGCCCCCGTCTCCGCCCCTGCTCGATAATCCGGAAAGGGGGGAGGCACCGCGTTCCCGGTGCTTCCCCTGGACAGCCGCCATGCTAGACACTGCCCCGATGGGAGATATGCCGCATCTGTTGCTCGTCGACGACGAGCGCTCGATCCGCGAGCCGTTGGCCGCGTACCTCACCAAACAGGGGTTTCGCGTCACGCAAGCGGGCGATGCGGAGAGCGCGCGGACGCGGCTGACCGCCTATGCGATCGATCTCGTCATTCTCGATATCATGATGCCCGGCGAGGACGGGCTGTCGCTGTGCCGCCACATCGCCGCGACCAGCGACGTGCCGGTGATCCTGCTGACCGCGCGGACCGAGGAGACCGACCGGATCATCGGGCTGGAGATGGGCGCCGACGATTACGTGGTGAAGCCGTTTTCGCCCCGCGAACTCGCGACCCGCGTGAAGGTCATCCTGCGGCGGGCGACCGCGGGCGGTGCGCGGCAGCATGCGCCCGAGGCGAACGCCTATGCCTTTGCCGGCTGGGTACTGAAATCGGGCGAGCGAGCGCTGGTCGACCGCGAGGGCGTGTCGGTGCCGCTGTCGACCGGCGAGTATAACCTGCTGCTCGCGCTCGTCACCCGTCCGCGCCAGGTGCTCACCCGCGACCAGTTGCTCGACCTGACGCAGGGGCGCGAGGCGGCGGCGTTCGATCGCGCGATCGACAACCAGGTCAGCCGATTGCGCCGCAAGATCGAGGCGGATGCCAAGACGCCCGAGCTGATCAAGACGGTCTAGGGCGGCGGCTATACGCTCGCCGCCGAAGTGACCCGGCTGTGATGCGCCGCCCGTGATCCGGCAACCATGATCCGGCCTTGGCCGCGGAGCCTCGCGGGCCAGATGGCGTTGCTGATCGCACTGGCGCTGTTCGTCGCGCAGGCGATCAATTTCGGGTTGGTTCTTCGCGATCGGATCGAATTTCGTCTTTCTCAGGCTACCCGGCCGGTCGCGACGCGGATCGCCGATGCGCTCGACCGGGAGGCGCATGGCGGTCGCCCCCTCGTTGCAGACCGCGGTCGCGTTCGCCGGCTTGCCGCCAACCCGATCCCGCCATCGGGGTATGAGCGCCACCCCGAGGTAGCCGCGGAGCTACGCCGCCAACTCGCGGATCAGGGCGTCACGGTCGGACGGATCGATACCGGGCTCCAGCCGTCGACATCGGCGGATACCGGCGGGGATCGCGACACCCGCCGCCGGGCCGGGGTCCGCCGTAGCAACCGCGATGGCGCCACGTTGCTGATGTCGGTCGAACAGCCCGGCCGCGGCTGGCTGACGATCACCGCGCCCTGGCCTCAGCCGGGCTGGCGGCTGCTGGTCGCATTGCTGAGCCAGACCGCGATCCTCTACATCGTCGTCCTGTTACCGGTGCTGTGGATCGTCCGCCGAATGTCGCGACCGTTGCGCGATCTGCGCGAGGCGGCGGAGCGGTTCCGACCGGGCGAACCGAGCCCGCCGCTCCCTGCGCGCGGCCCCGACGACGTCGCCGCGCTGATCACCGCGTTCAATGCGCTTCGGCTGCGCGTGACGGGGATGCTCGACGAGAAGGACCGGATGCTTGGCGCGATCGGGCACGACCTGCGTACGCCGCTCGCCGCGCTGCGGGTGCGGATCGAGTCGGTCGAGGACGACACGGATCGCGCGAAGATGATCGACACCGTGGCGGAGATGAACCGGACGCTCGACGATATCCTGTCGCTCGCGCGGCTCGGGCGGCCGAGCGAGCCGCCGACCGATGTCGATCTGGCCGCGCTGGTCGACGCGGTGGTCGAGGATTTCCGCGATCTCGGCTGCGAGGTGAGCTTCGTCGAGGCGGACCGGCTGCGGATGCGCCTGCGCCCGTCGCTGATGCGACGTGCGGTGCGCAATTTGATCGAGAATGCGGTGAAATACGGCGTCTCGGCGGAGGTCCGCGTCGAGGCGGGTGCCAAGACGGTCGCGATCGTCGTGGCAGATCAGGGCCCCGGCATTCCCGAGGACCGGATGGGCGACGTGTTCGACGCCTTCACGCGGCTGGAGAGTTCGCGCAACCGCGAGACGGGGGGAATCGGCCTCGGGCTGGCCCTGGCGCAGGCGATCGTACGCGAGGCCGGCGGGGAGATCCGCCTGGTCAACCGAGCCGAAGGCGGCCTCGACGCAATCATCGAACTGCCGCGATAACTCTTCTGCTCCCTCTCCCCGGAGGGGAGAGGGAGCAGTAAGCTCAATCCTCCAGGATCTGGCTGTGTGTCCGCGTATCCTTCATGCGGAGGTACACGATCAGCGACACGCCGATCATCGCGGTCACATACCAATAGAATCCACGCTCCATGCCCTCGTTCTTGAGCCACAGCGCGACATATTCCGCGGTGCCGCCGAACATCGTGTTCGCCAGCGCATACGGCAACGCCACGCCGAGCGCGCGGACATGCGCGGGGAATAGTTCCGCCTTCACCACCGCGTTGATCGCGGTGTAGCCGGTGACGATGAACAGCGATCCGACCACCAAGCCGAACGCCAAATAGGGGTTGGTCGCGGTTTCGAGCACGGTGAAGATCGGCACCGTGCACAGCACGCCGGCGATCCCGAACCCGACCATCAGCGGTTTCCGACCGATCCGGTCCGACAACGCCCCCGCCAAGGGCTGGAACGCCGCATACAGCGCCAGCGCCGCGGTCATGATCAGCGTCGCGGACTCACGGCTGAACCCGCTCGTGTTAACCAGGAACTTCTGCATGTACGTCGTATACGCATAGAAGGCGAGCGTACCGCCGGCCGTCAGCAGCAGCACGGTGAACGCCTCGCGCGGGTATTTGCTGAACAGCAGCCACCCGCTCGATTTCGGCGCGCCGTCCGACTTCGCATTCTGATAGCTCTCCGTCTCGAGCAACCCGCGACGAATACGGAAAACGACCAGTGCCAGCACGCCGCCGATCGCGAACGGAATGCGCCAACCCCATGCGTCGAGCTGCCCTTCGCTGAGCGTCGACTGCAACAGCAGCAGCACGCCGAGCGCCAGCAACTGCCCCGCGATCAGCGTGACGTACTGGAAGCTGGAGAAGAAGCCGCGTCGCGACTTGCCCGCCATCTCCGACAGATACACCGCACTCGCGCCATATTCACCGCCGACGCTCAGGCCCTGCATCAGCCGCGCGAGGATCAACAGCGCCGGTGCGATCCAGCCGATCGTCGCAAAGCCCGGCGTGATCGCGATCAGGAACGAGCCCGCGCACATCAGCGTCACCGACAGCGTCAGGCCTGATTTGCGCCCGTGGCGATCGGCATAGATGCCCATCACCCACGCACCGATCGGCCGCATCAGGAAGCCGACCGCGAACACCGCGGCGACGCTCATCAATTGCGCGGTCGAATTGCCCTTGGGGAAGAACACCGGCGCGAAATACAGCCCGAACGCGGAATAGACGTACCAGTCGAACCACTCGACTAGGTTGCCTGCCGACCCGCCGAGGATGGATTTGAGACGGTGGTTCTTCTCGGGCGGAAGTGTGCTGCTCGCCATCATTTAGCTCCCTGCGCCGCTTGTGTCGGGACAAAGCCGCGCTTCTTGAGCAGTGCGTTCACGTCCGGATCGCGACCGCGGAAGGCGCGATACGCCTCGGCACGATCGGTCTCGTTACCCGTCGACAATAGGACCTTGGCGAACTTGTCCGCCGTCGCCTTGTCCCATGGGCTGCCCGCTTCCTCGAATGCCGCGAACGTGTCGGCGTCCATCGTCTCGGACCAGAGGTAGCTGTAATAGCCCGCCGAATAGCTGTCCGACGCGAACAGGTGCTGGAACTGCGGCACGCGGTGACGCATCACCAACTGCTTCGGCATGCCGATCTCGGCGAGCGTCGCGGCCTCGAACTTATCCGGGTCGATCACGCCGTCCGGCACGGTGTGGATCTTCATGTCGACGATCGCCGACGAGAGATATTCGGTGGTCGCAAAGCCCTGGTTGAAGGTGCGCGATTTCTCGATCTTGTCGAGCAGGTCCTGCGGCATTGCGGCCTTGGTCTGGTAATGCCGCGCGTATTTGTCGAGCACGTCGCGGGTCAGCAGCCAATGCTCGTTCACTTGGCTCGGATACTCCACGAAGTCGCGCGGCGTGCCGGCGAGCCCCGGATAATAGACGTTCTGGAGCATCGCATGGATCGCATGGCCGAACTCGTGGAACAGCGTCTGCGCATCGTCGAGGCTGATCAGGATCGGCTCGCCGGGCGCACCCTTGGCGAAATTATTGTTGTTCGACGACAGCACGAGCTGTGCCGGCGCGAGGCCACGCTGGCCACGATACGTGTTCGCCCACGCGCCCGATCGCTTACCGGTCCGCGCGAAATCGTCGCGATAGAACAGCCCGACGTCCTTGCCAGCCTTGTCCGTCACGCTCCAAACCCGCATGTTCGGTTCGAACACGGGAACGGTGCCGGTGATCTCCTTGAAGTTCAGCCCGTACAGCCGGTTGGCGGCGTACAGCGACCCCTGGATGATGTTGCCGAGCTCGAAATACGGCTTCAGCTGCGCCTGATCCAAGTCGTACCGCGCCTTGCGGACCTTCTCCTGATAGAAGCGGTAATCCCATGGCTCGATCGTCAGCGAGGTGCCCGCGACCTTCTGCATGTCCGCGACCTCTTCGGCGACGCGTCCCTTCGCGGCGGGCCAGACGCGCATCATCAGGTCCATCGCCGCAGCGGGCGTCTTCGCCATCGTGTCCTGCATCCGCCAGTCAGCATGCGTCTTGAACCCGAGCAGGTGCGCGCGATCGGCGCGCAGCTTGACGATCTGCGCGATCGTTGCGTTTGTGTCGTTCGCACCGCCATTGTCGCCGCGGTTGACGAACGCACGCCACACCTTCTCGCGCAGCGCCCGGTCGGTGGCATAGGTCAGCACCGGATCGACCGCCGACCGCGTGTTGACGATCGCGAAGCCCGGCAGCTTCCGCTCGGCCGCCGCAGCCTTGGCGACCGCCTTCACGCTATCGGGCAACCCGGCGAGTTGCGCCTCGTCGGTGACCGAGATCGCCTTGCTCTCGTCCGCGAGCAACTTCTCGCCGAACGTCGAGAACGCGGTCGCAAGCTGCTGGTTATACTGCGAAAGCTGCGCCTTCTGCGCATCGTTCAGCTTGGCGCCCTGCCGCACATAGCTGTCGTAGATCCGCGTCACGAGCCGGATCTGCTGCGCGTTCAGCCCGCTCGAATTGCGCGTGTCGTAGATCGCCTGGGTGCGCGCGAACAGCGGCTTGTCGAACGTGATCGCATCCGACGCTGCGGAGAATTTGGGCGACCATTCGCGGTCGAGCTTCTGATAGGCTGGCGTGTTCATGTTGCCGGTCATCACGCCGAACAGCGTCATCACCTGGCCGTAACGCTTGCCGGCAAGCTGCATCGGCACGATCGTGTTTGCAAAGGTCGGCTTGGCGGGATTGTCGGCGATCTTGCGGTAGTCCGCGGTGCGCTCGGCCAGCGTGGTCTCGAACGCCTGCGGGAACAACTCGGGGCGAACCTTGTCCCATGGCGGCACCCCGCCGGTCGGGCCGGTCCAGTCGGCGAGCAAGAGGTTCGCGGCGGGTGTCGTGGTGGCTGCACCAGTCTGCGCGACGACGGATGTAGACGCCATCAGCGCAACGGCACTGGCGGCGAGGTATAGAAACTGCACATGGATCTCCCGGTCGATGTACCGGGTAGCATAGAGATAAAGTCACACAGAGGAAGCGGCACGGGGCAATTAGCCCCTGACCCGCCGCGGCGGGCGACCGTTCCGCTCAGTCCAGCGGCAGTTCGTCGGTCGCCTTGGTGGCCACCTGGGTCGCTGCGATCTCCGCCGCGGCGATCAGCCGGCGACCGGTCTCCGCCGCCGCCTCCGGGGTCATCGCGATCGCCAGCCCGACGGGCCCATCTAGCATGACCAGACCATTCTCCGCCGCCGCTACGCCCGGTATCGTTTCCGGCTTCAACATTATCGCGCTCCAGCTTCGTCGGTTCCGGCAGCGATCCGCTGCTGCCGGCCGCAGTCAGTCGCCTCGGGAACCATAGAGATATTGTGGTTCGAACTCCGCAACGGCTGCGAGCGCCTTACGATCCAGAATATTCACCTCACCTGCCTTGAAAGTCAGCAGATTCTTCTCGCGCAATGCTCTCAGCACGCGGTTTACATGCACGCCGGTCAATCCGCTCGCCTCGGCCAGATCGGGTTGCGTCATCGGCAGCATGTATCGCCCGTCGGCGGCCATCCCGACCATCTCCAGCCGCGCGTTCATCTCGCAGAACAGGTGTGCAACCCGTCCTTCCGCGCCAAGGCGGCCGAGCCGGAAAATCCACTCGCGGTGCATCGCCGCGTCGAGCAGCGTACTGAACCACAGCTTCTGCGTCAGGTGCGGATAGCGTTCGGTGATCGTCTGCAGCGTCCGATGTTCGAAACAGGCGATCTTGACCGGACCCAGGGTGGCGATGTCGTGATCGAGCCGCTTCATCGGAAAGGCGTGGAGATCGACGAAATCGCCGGGCACGTGCACCGCGACCAGCTGCCGCTGGCCCTCGCGGTCGTCCATGTAGCGACAGACGAACCCTTCGAGCAGCAGCGTGCTCGTTTCGATCAGCGCGCCCGCGCGCACGATCTGCTTGCGCGCTGGCACGTGCCGCACGGATTCGATGCTGTCCTCCAGCACCTGCTTTTCTTCATCGCTCAACTCATGCCGGCCGCGCCCCATGAGAAACTTTTCCGAGATCATCCAGGCCCCTTTTCCGCGCATTCCCGTACCGCCCTGCGGCGTAAAAGAACAGATCGGGATTCGTACTGATACATATCAAAGATTATGTCGCGGGCGAAACATTGGCCCCGCTCGCGGGTTCCTCCCCGACCATGTATCAGCCAATCTTCCAAAACGACCATCCCCTCGCGCGCAAGTTTATCGAAACGGTGCAGGCACCGCAGTTTCCGTGTGTCGGAGCAAAGTCCGCGCTCGCCAAAGGACAGATGGACATTCTCGTCGCGCGCGACGTGCGATCTGCTTGGGATGACATGAGAATTTCCCCCGCTTTGGGCGAAACCGTTCGCAAATACCGCGAGGACCGCGCGATATTTCGGACGCTCATCATCCTGTTCGAGGCCCCTGCCTTATTGTCCGAAGAGCAGTTCGAGGCGCATCTCTGGGCGCGCGCGCAGTCGCTCAGCGACAAGGACTCGTGGCTCGGCTATCGGCCCGACCCGTCGGTCAGCAGCGATCCCGACGATCCCCATTTCTCGTTGAGCTTTGCCGGCGAGGCGTTTTTCGTCGTCGGCCTGCATCCGAATGCGAGCCGCCCAGCGCGAAAATTCGAATCGCCGGCGATGGTCTTCAACCTGCACGACCAGTTCGAGGTGCTGCGTACCCAGCAGCGCTACGACAAGTTGCGCTCGTCGATCCTCGCGCGCGATCTCGAACTCGCCGGATCGATGAACCCGATGCTGGCGCGTCACGGCGAAAGCAGCGAAGCGCGGCAGTATAGCGGCCGCGTGGTCGACGAATCCTGGAAATGCCCCTTCAAGCGAGGTGACGCGCATGGCTGATATCAAGACGATCCCGCCGCGCTCGGGCGCCGGCTTCACGCTCGACAAGGGGCAGACGCTGACCGTGATCGATCCCGAGGGTCGCCAGGTATCGGACTTGCTGGCGTATAACCGCGCCGACATCCGCGAGGCGATCTCTTCGGGGCGGACGCTCGACTATGCGAGCCGGCTGTATCTGACGACCGGCGACTTGCTGTATTCGAACCGCAGCAACGTGATGCTGGAGATCGTCTCGGACGACGTCGGCCGGCACGATTTCTTGCTGACGCCATGCTCGAAGGAAACCTTCGCGATCATCTATGGCGATACCGATCCGCACCGCGGCTGCTTCGGCAATCTCGCCGAAGCGCTTGCGCCGTGGGATATCGAGCCCGACCAGATCCCGGTGGCGTTCAACTGCTTCATGAACGTGCCGATCAACGGCGAAACCGGGGAGTTCACCGTCGAGCCGCCGCTGAGCAAGGCCGGCGACACGATCGTCTTCCGTGCGGCAATGGACCTGGTGATCGGCATGACCGCCTGCTCGGCGCTGCAATCCAACGGCGGCAGCTTCAAGCCGATCCAGTACCGGATCGACTGAGCATCGTCATGGGTGCTGCCGGACCGCCCCAGCCGCGCGGACGTCGGCGATCGTCGGATAGCCGTTGACCGCCATCAGCAGGTCCGCCTCGGCCAGCAGGCATTTAAGGACATGCGCCGCGCCCGCTGCACCGTCGAGCGCCAGCCCATAGGTATAGGGCCGGCCGACCCCGACGGCGGCCGCGCCGAGCGCCAGTGCCTTGACCACGTCGGTCCCCGACCGGACACCTGAATCGAACAGCACCGGCGTCGATCCGGAGGCGGCGACGACATCCGGCAGCATGTCGATTGCGGCGATCCCGCCATTCGCCTGCCGTCCGCCATGGTTCGAGCAGTAGATGCCATCCGCGCCCTCGTCGATCGCGCGGCGGGCGTCGTCGGGATGGCAGATGCCCTTGAGCACGATCGGCAGCTTCGTCAGCGACCGGAGCCACGGCATGTCCGCCCAGGTCAGCACGCGGCCGAACGTCGCCGCCCAGGCGCCGATCGCCGCCGCGGGATCCTCCTCGGGCGGTTTGGCGAGCAATTTGCGGAAGGCCGGGTCCGAGAAATAGTTCATCAGCACGTGCCCGCGCAGCTGCGGGAAATTCGCCGCGTTCAGGTCGCGGGGTCGCCATCCCGTTACCCAGGTGTCGAGCGTTACGACGATGGCCTTATAACCGGCCGCCTCCGCGCGGTGGACCAGGCTCTCCGCGACGCCGACGTCCTTGGGCGTGTAGAGCTGGAAGAAGCCGGGCGTTTCGCCAAGCGCCTCCGCGACCGTTTCCAATGGATCGTTCGACAGCGTGGACGCCATCAGCGGCACGCCGGTGATCGCCGACGCACGCGCCGCCGCGAGGTCGCCATGCTGGTCCTGCGTGCAGATCCCGTTGATCCCGACCGGGGCCATGAACAGCGGCGTCGGCAGCGTCATCCCGAACAGGTCGATCGACAGGTCGCGCCGGCTGCAATCGACCATCATCCGCGGCGTGAGTCCCCAATGCCGAAACGCGCGCGCATTCTCGCCTTGCGTGAACTCGTCCCCGCACCCGCCCTGAAGATACGACAGCACCGCCGGCGGCAGCGCCGCGCTCGCGCGCTGTTCGAGCGTCGCGAAATCGACCGGCAGCGTCGGCACCATGCCGCGCAGGCCAGCGCCATAGATCGCGTTCTGAAAATCGCCGTAATGCGCCATCGGGACCTCTCGCATGTCTGTTTGCGACGATCGTGGCGGAGTGGCGGAAAGACTGCAATCGGACGTTGCGCACAAACGTACGCGCGGCCTTGCAGACGGACTATTTGGAAATGGTGCCCCTGGCCGGAATCGAACCAGCATGCCTTGCGGCAACCGATTTTGAGTCGGTCGCGTCTACCAATTTCGCCACAGGGGCAGCGGCGGGTTGGCTAGACGAAGCTTTCCTCCGCCGCAAGCTGTCTTGACCGGAAAACGCATCCGTTCAGTTCCGCGGTGGTTGGCGGCGGTAGCTGAGCGCTTCGGCGATGTGGATGCGGCCGACGGTCTCGCTGTTCGCGAGGTCGGCGATGGTACGGCCGACGCGGAGGATACGCGTATAGCCGCGGGCCGTCAGCCGCATCGCTTCCGCGGCTTGGGCGAGAAGCTTTCGGCCGGGTTCGTCGGGGGTGGCGACGGCATCGAGCAACGCGCCATCCGCCTCCGCATTCGTGCGAACCGGATGATCGCGGTAGCGGTCGGTCTGGATCGCCCGGGCCGCGGCGACGCGGGCGGCGACTTCGGCCGAGCCTTCAGTCGGCGGCGGCAGGATCAGGTCGGCGGCGCTGACCGCCTGAACGTCGATGTGCAGGTCGATCCTATCGAGCAAAGGCCCGGACACCTTCGCCTGGTAATCCGCGGCACATTTGGGTGCCCTCGCACAGGCCAAGCTCGCATCGCCGAGGTGGCCGCACCGGCAGGGGTTCATCGCCGCGATCAATTGGACGCGCGCGGGGAATGTGACGTGCGCGTTGGCGCGGGCAACGCTGACCGTACCCGTCTCCAGCGGTTGGCGGAGCGAATCGAGGACGGCGCGCTGGAACTCTGGGAGTTCGTCGAGAAACAACACGCCGAGATGGGCGAGGCTGACTTCACCCGGCTTCACCTTCAGTCCCCCGCCGGTGAGCGCCGCCATCGATGCGGAATGATGCGGCGCGCGGAACGGGCGTGTACGGGTCAGGCGACCGCCGGAAAGCGTGCCGGCGACCGACTGGACCATCGACACTTCGAGCGCCTCGGCGGGGTCCAGCGGCGGCAGGATGCCGGGAAGGCACGACGCCATGAGAGACTTCCCAGACCCCGGCGGACCTACCATCAGTAAATTGTGAGAACCTGCCGCGGCGATCTCCAGCGCGCGCTTGGCGGTCTCCTGCCCCTTCACCTGGCGCAAGTCCGGACCGTGATCGGCGGCTTCGGCGATTCCCGGCTTGGGTGCGCTAAGCAGGCCGTGACCCTTGAAGTGGTTGAGCAACGCCAGCAGGTCGGGCGCGGCGATCACTTCGATCTCGCCCGCCCAGGCCGCCTCGGATCCTTGCGCGGCGGGACAGACGAGCCCCTTCCCCACTTCAGATGCATGCAGCGCCGCGAGCAGCACGCCCGGCGAGGCGGTGATCCGTGCATCGAGGCCCAGTTCGCCGACGATCACGTAATCCGCCAGCGCCTCGGCATCGACCACCCCCATCGCCGCCAGCAACGCCAGCGCGATAGGTAGATCGAAATGCGACCCTTCTTTCGGGAGATCCGCAGGCGACAGGTTCACCGCGATGCGTTTCGGCGGCAGCGACAGCCCCATCCCGGCGATCGCGCCGCGTACGCGTTCGCGACTTTCGCCGACCGCCTTGTCCGCCAGCCCGACCACGTTGAACGCGGGAAGTCCTGGAATCAGTTGGACTTGCACCTCGACCGCGCGCGCTTCGAGTCCCAGATACGCCACCGTCGCTACGATCGCCGCCATGCCCGCTCCCCCGCGACACGACGTCACGCCTTATTCATACCCGATTTGCCCTGTCTGCAAGGACGCGCGGCCGGAATCCTCTGCAACTGCCGTCTTGTTAACCTAATACACCGGACCCACATGCCTTCCGTGAAAGCCGTCCGCTCCCCTATTCTGCGCATCGGCCAGTTGCTGCTCGGGGTGGTCCTGATCCTGAGCGCGCCGATCCTTGCGCCATTGCCGGGGCCGGCGGGGATCTTCCTGTTCGCCGGCGGGATGGTGCTCGTGCTGCGCAATTCGCGCTGGGCGCGGCTGAAATGGGCGCGGTTGAAGCGGCGCTGGCCGCGGACCGGGCATTTCGTCGACCGGATGATGCGGCGGCAGAGCGCGATGCGCCGTCACGAGCGCGCGAAGGCGGCTAAAAGCGCCACTGCCGCGACCGGTGTGAATTGACTTACCCGGCTCGTTTCCGTAAGCGCCCAGCCATCAAGGCCGTCCCCGTGGCGGCCGTTTTCTATTTGATGACCTAGGGAATGACCAATGAAGCGGACCTTTCAGCCGAGCAACCTGGTACGCGCACGCCGTCACGGCTTCCGCGCACGGATGG
>JAJNQF010000157.1 GCA_021154945.1 Sphingomonas sp. | reverse complement strand
CTTAGTTGCTGTCCGAATCGTCGTCGTTGTTATCGTCCTTGACGATAGCAATGACGCCGATTGCGACCACACCGGCAGCGATCAGAGCAGCGATCACGCCACCGCTAGCTGCTTCGCTGTTGTTCGACGTCACCGAACCGGCGCGGACGGTCGAAGCAGTCGAAGCAGGAGCAGCCGACGCTGCAACCGAGGTGGTCATCATTGCGACAGCGAGTGCGCTGCCGGTAAGGGCCTTGAGCTTCATAAACATCTCCAGAATAAACGAACCGAACTGCCGCAACGCAGCAATCACACACTGGTTCCCGTATTCAGCAACGATGCAAAAGTCCAGCTAAATCTAGGTCAAGAGGCTCCGTCGACCATTTCCGCAAGTTCGAGCCAGCGCAACTCAGCCGCGTCCTTCTCCGCGCGTGCGGCCTCGATCGCTGCCGTCAGTTTCGCGAACGTCGCATGGTCGCGCATGTACAGATCGGGCTTGGCGAGCTTGACCGCATCCGCCGCCATCTGTGCGTCGAGTTCCTCGATCCGCTTGGGGAGCAGTTCGTAATCGCGCTGGTCCTTGTAGGTCAGCTTGGCGCGGGGGGCGGTCGCGACCGGGGCGGTGGCGGAGACCTTCTTCGAGGCGCGCTTGCCGGTCGTCGTCGACGCGCGACGCTTTTCCCAATCCTCATACCCGCCGGCGACCACGTCGACCGTGCCCGAACCATCGAGCCCGAGCGTGATCGTCACGGTCCGGTCGAGGAAATCGCGATCGTGGCTGACGATCAGCACGGTGCCATCGTAATCGCCGATCACCTCCTGCAACAGGTCGAGCGTCTCGAGGTCGAGGTCGTTGGTCGGCTCGTCGAGCACCAGCAGGTTCGACGGCTTGGCGAACTCACGCGCGAGCAGCAGGCGTGACCGCTCGCCACCCGATAGCGAGCCGATCTTCGCGTCGACCATGTTCGGGTCGAACAGGAAGTCCTTCAGATAGCCGTGGATATGCTTGCGTACGCCGAGCACATCGATCCATTCGCCGCCATCGACGACGACGTCTCGGACCGTCTTCTCGGGCGCCATCAGGCTGCGCTGCTGGTCGATCACCACGGCGTCGAGCGTCTGCGCCAGCTTGATCGAGCCGCTGTCGGGCTGGATTTCGCCGGTGAGCAGCTTCAGCAGCGTCGACTTGCCCGCACCGTTGCGGCCGACGATGCCGATGCGGTCGCCGCGCGTCACGCGGAGCGTCAGGTCGCCGATGATCGTGCGGTCGCCATATGATTTCGTGACGTTCTTGGCGTCGATCACGACCTTCGTCTTGGAGTCGTCGCTGCTGGTCGTCAGGTTCGCCGATCCCTGCGGTCCGATCATCGACGCACGTTCGGCGCGCATCTCGTGCAGCTTGGTCAGGCGGCCCTGGTTGCGCTTGCGCCGGCCGGTGACGCCGCGGAGCAGCCAATGCTCCTCCAGCTTCAGCCGCGCATCGAGCTTCTCGGCCTGGCGCTGTTCCTCGGCATAGACTTGCTCGGTCCACGCCTCGAACCCGCCGAAACCGACCTCCGCCCGGCGGATCGCGCCGCGATCGAGCCACAAGGTCTGCTTGGTGAGCCGGGTCAGGAAGGTGCGGTCATGGCTGATGACGACGAACGCGCCACGGAAGCGCTTGAGCCACTCCTCGATCCACTCGATCGCGCCGATATCGAGATGGTTGGTCGGCTCGTCGAGCAGCAGCACGTCGGGGTCCTGCGACAGCGCGCGGACGATCGCCGCGCGGCGCCGCTCGCCGCCCGAAGCCGAGGCCGCCTCGCGCCACAGGTCGATGCCGAGCTGATCCGCGATCGAATCCGCCTCGTAATTCACCGGCGCATCGTCGCCCGCCATCACATAGTCGCGCAGGGTCGCGAAGCCGCGCAGGTCGGGCTCCTGTTCGAGGATCACGACGCGGGTGCCGGGGACGATCACCCTGCGGCCCTCGTCGGCGATCACGCTGCCGCCGAGCAGTTTGAGCAGAGTCGTCTTGCCGGCGCCGTTGCGGCCGATCAGCGCGAGCCGGTCGCGCGGGCCGATATGGATGTCGAGATTGCGAAAGAGCCAGCCGGAGCCCTGGACGAGCCCGAGGCCTTCGAATGCTAAGATTGGTGCTGCCATGTCCGCGCCACGTAGGGGGGCGAAGTGATGCAGGCAAGTTACACCTCGCAGGGCTTCGTGCTGTCGCGCGCCTGTCACGATCATTCACAGGCTGTTCAATGCCGGGGCCCTATGCCACGGCCATGAAGATGTTGCTATTTCTTGCGACCCTGGCCGCGGCGCCTTTGCTGACGGGTGCCGCACCGATGCTGGCGGGCGACCCTCCACAGCGTCGCAGCGATCAGATGTCGGCATTGCAGGCGCGCCGGACCGGTGCCCCCTCGCTGCGTGAGATAGAATCGCGCGTGATCCCGACGATGAAGGGCGCGCAGTATCTCGGCTCGGACTATGATTCGGGCAGCGCCATTTACACGCTGAAATTCCTGCGCGATGGAACCGTCATCTGGGTCGACGTCGATGGCCGCAACGGCCAGATCGTCGGCCGCACGGGTCGCTGAAAACCCCAATCGAGAGGATAATCATGCGCGTTCTGATCGTCGAGGACGAGCCGAATCTCGGCCAGCAGTTGAAGAATACCCTGGAGGGGGCCGGCTATGCGATCGATCTGGCGGTCGATGGCGAAGAGGGACATTTCCTCGGCTCGACCGAGAATTACGACGCGGTCGTGCTCGATCTCGGCCTCCCCGAGATCGACGGGCTGACCGTGCTCGATCGCTGGCGCAAGGAGGGCAAGACGATGCCCGTGCTGGTCCTGACCGCACGCGACAGCTGGTCGGACAAGGTCGCCGGCCTCGATGCGGGCGCCGACGATTACGTCGCCAAGCCGTTCCAGAGCGAGGAACTGATCGCCCGCCTGCGGGCGCTGATCCGTCGTGCATCCGGCAACGCCTCGTCCGAGCTGACCGCGGGCGACATCCGCCTCGACACGCGCAGCGGCAAGGTCACGCGCGCCGGCGAGCCGGTCAAGCTGACCGCGCAGGAATACAAGCTTCTCAGCTACCTGCTTCACCACAAGGGCAAGGTCGTCAGCCGCACCGAGCTGATCGAGCATATCTACGACCAAGATTTCGACCGTGATTCGAACACGATCGAGGTGTTCGTGACGCGCATCCGCAAGAAGCTCGGCCAGGACGTGATCACGACGATCCGCGGCCTCGGCTACAGCCTCGAAGATCCGGACGCCTGATCGTCCCACGATGGAAACGCCGCCGCTGACAGAGACGCCGATCCGCGTGCCGGCGGCCGTGAAGGGATCGCTGTCGCGGCGGATGATCCTGATCGCGGCGGTATGGATCGTCGTGCTGCTCAGCGGCGGCGGGTTCGCGCTCGACCGCGTGCTGAGCCAGGCGGTGACGCGCAATTTCGACGACCAGCTCGAATATGTCCTGCGCTCGCTGCTGAACTCGGCCGAGATCGGACCCGAGGGCGAAGTGATCTTCTCGCGCGATGCCGCGGCCGACCAGCGCTTCGTCGAACCCTATTCGGGTCTCTACTGGCAGGTGTCGGGCAAAGGGCGCGAGGATTTCCCGTCGCGGTCGCTGTGGGATCGCAAGCTCGCATTCGGCGGCCCGCACGACGACCGCAACGCGCATTTCTACGACAGCAACCAGTTTCCCGACGAAAAGCTGCGAATCGTCGAGCGCGACGCGGTCATTCCCGGCTCCCAGGTGCATTGGCG
>JAJNQF010000147.1 GCA_021154945.1 Sphingomonas sp. | reverse complement strand
ACTCCGACCCTGGCCGAGCGCCGCCGCGGCTCCCGCATCGACATAGATCGCACCCTTCGCGGTCAGGCCGCCCGCCAGCCAAGCCTTCCGCGCGGACGCGGTGCGTTCGGCGGTAAAGATCGTGTGGCGGGCAGGGGTGGAGAGCGGATGCTCGATCCGACCCGACGCAATCGCCAATGGAATACCCGCACCGGTCGCGATCCGCGCCGCGGCGATCTTCGAGGCCATCCCGCCCGAGCCCATGCCGGAACCCGACCCGTCGTCCGCCATCCCCGCGACCGCGTCGATCCGGGGTACGCTGGCGATATGAGTCGCGGATGGATCGGTGTGGGGGTTGGCGGTGTAGAGCCCGTCGACGTCGGAGAGCAGGATGACGCCCTGCGCGCCGGCCGCCTGCGCGACGCGTGCGGCGAGACGATCATTGTCGCCGAAGCGAATTTCCTCGGTCGCGACGCTGTCGTTCTCGTTGATGACCGGGACGACTTTCAGCGACAACAGCCGGTTGAGCGTCGCGGCGGCGTTGAGATAGCGGCGGCGGTCTTCGAGATCGTCGAGCGTCACGAGCATCTGCGCCGCGTTCAGGCCCTGCGCGGCGAGCAGCTCGGCCCAGACTTGGCTCAGCGCGATCTGGCCGGTGGCGGCTGCGGCCTGCGCGTCTTCGAGACTCGCCCGGCCGCCCTTGGGGAGACCTAGACGCCGAGCGCCGAGCGCGATCGCGCCGGATGACACGATCGCGACCTGCTGGCCCTCGCCAGTCCGAGTGGCAATGTCGGCGACGAGGCCAGCCAGCCACTCCCGCCGGACGCTCCCGTCAGGATCGACGAGCAACGCCGACCCGATCTTAACGATCAGCCGCGTGGAAGACGACGGTGGAAACATCACGCATTCCCCTCCCGCTTGCGGGAGGGGTTAGGGGAGGGGCGGGCGTGACCTGTCGGCAAGAAAGCCCTCCCCCGACCCCTCCCGCAAGCGGGAGGGGAGAAATCTGGAACCGTCCCTCTCCCCGGAGGGGAGAGGGCTAAGCCAGCGCCTACAGCGGCGACCATGCGACCGGCACTTCGCCTTCTTCCAGTTCCTTCGCCGCGCCCGGAGCCGGGCCGATCGCCTCGATCAGCTGGTCCAGCACCGCCTCGATCCCAGCGCCGCTCGCGCCCGAAATCGCCATCACCTCGGCACCACTGGCGTCCGCCAGTTCCGCCGACAACGCCGCGATCAGTTCCGGATCGAGCATGTCGATCTTGTTCAGCGCGACGATCACCTTCTTGTCGGTGAGCCCCTCGCCGTAATTCTCCAGCTCGTCGCGCACGATCCGGTACGATTCGGCCACGTCGCGGTCGTTCGCATCGACCAGATGCAGCAGCACCCGGCACCGCTCGATATGCCCTAGGAACCGATCGCCGATCCCCGCGCCTTCGGCCGCACCCTGGATGAGCCCGGGAATATCCGCGACCACGAACTCGCGCTGCTTGTGGCGCACCACGCCCAGCTGCGGCCGCGTGGTCGTGAAGGCGTATTCACCGACCTTCGCCTGCGCGTTCGTCACCTGATTGATGAAGGTCGACTTGCCCGCATTCGGCAAGCCCACGAGGCCCGCGTCCGCAAGCAGCTTCAGCCGCAGCCAGACCCACGCCTCGCCGAACGGCCAGCCGGTGCCGTGCTGGCGCGGCGTGCGGTTGGTCGAGGTCTTGTAGCTCGCGTTACCGCGCCCGCCGTCGCCGCCACGGAACAGCACTTCGCGCTGGCCGACCTCGGTGAAGTCGATCAGCACCTCTTCCTTGTCCTCCGACAGCACCTGCGTGCCGAGCGGAACGCGGATGACGAGGTCCTTGCCGCCCGCGCCGGTGCGGTTCGAGCCCGACCCGCCGGAGCCGCGTGGCGCGCGGAAATGCTGCGTGTAGCGGAAGTCGATCAGCGTGTTCAGGCCGGCGATGCATTCGAACACGATGTCGCCGCCCTTGCCGCCATTGCCGCCATCGGGGCCGCCATATTCGATATATTTCTCGCGGCGGAAGCTGACGGCACCGGGGCCGCCCTCACCCGAACGTACGTAGATCTTGGCTTGGTCTAGAAAATGCATCGCCGCCCCATAGCGAAATTGGCGAAAATCTCCACCCTCTGCGATTCTGCCAAGACTTGCGCGCGTTAGCAGGGCGTCGGTGCGCCGGCATCCTTGCTCGCGAGCAGCGCGTCGAGCGCGAGTTCGCGCGCCTTGCCAACCGGCAGTCCCAGCGCCCGCGCCATCGGCGTCCCCATCAGCGCATCGCCGAGCGCCATCAGCACCAGCGTCAACGTCTGTTCCTGGATCGGCCGCGTGCCGGGCAGTTCGCCGCCCGCGAGTTCATCGACGAGGTCGTGGATCGCCGCCATGATAGGATCGAGCGCATCGGTGTTGCCCGACAGGATCATCCAGCTCGCGAGCGCGCCCGCGCCGCCTTTGCCGAATGCGTCGAAGGTCATCTCGACGACCTCGCGCGGGTCGAGCTCACCGGCCCGCACGCGCAGCACCGCGGCGCCAATCGTGCCGACGATGTCGGCCGCCATCCGCGTGATCAGCGCAGTATGCAGCGCTTCGGCCGAGCCGAAATGGTGGAGCAGATTGGCGTGTGTGCGCCCGATCCTGCCTGCGACCGCCTTCAGCGTGACTGCGCTGGGGCCGCTCTCGACGAGCAGCGCGCGCGCAGCCTCGACGGCGGCTTCACGCGATTCGGTAGGGGAGAGTCGCTTGCGCGGTGTTGACGTCACGGACCGGGGAACCTATTTACATCAATGTAAGTAACGAGTGTTCATTCCTGTTTGGAGGTTTCCGTGGCGAAAGCAACCACGCCTGCCGATCTGACGATCACCCCGCGCGACCGCCGCTTCGGTCGTGGCGCCGCGATTCGCCGCTGGTGGCTCAACGACGATCCGATCGCGACCGCCTTCTACAACGCGCTGTCGGTGACGTTTCCGAAGGGCGAGGGCTATTTCGTCGACAGCGTGCGGAAGTTCCGCGAGGGCACGCCGCCGAAACTCCACGCCGAGATCAACGCCTTCATCAAGCAGGAGGTGATCCACACCCGCGAGCACGTCGCCTTCAACCGCCACGTGACCGACCAGGGCTACGACGTCGCGCCATTGATCGTGGACGTCGACGCTGCCCTGGCGCTGACCAAGGGGCGCCCGGAGATTGCGAGTCTGGCGGCGACGACCGCCCTCGAGCATTTCACCGCGATGCTGGCGCACGAACTGATCGCGAACCCGAATCATCTGCGCGGTGGTGACGAGCAGGCGGCGGCGCTGTGGCTGTGGCATGCGGCGGAGGAGATCGAGCACAAGGGTGTCGCCTACGACACGTGGCTGCACGCGACTCGCGACTGGCCGCGCTTCACGCGCTGGCGGGTGAAGTCGCTGGTGATGCTGATCACGACGTGGCGCTTCTTCACCGGGCGGGCGCGGGGCATGGCGGAACTGCTGCGACAAGACGGGCTGACCGGACCGAAGGTGTGGGCGCGGATGGCGTGGTACGCGTTCGGCAATCCGGGCATGGCGCGGAAAGTCGCAGGCGTCTGGGCCGCGTATTTCCTGCCGGGGTTCCATCCGTGGAAGCACGACGACCGCGCGCTGATCGGCTTGGCGGAGAGCGAGTATGAGGCGGCGGTGCTGCCGGTTGCGAAGCGGGGAGTGGCGGTGGCCTGATCCTCAGGCTCGTCCCTCCCTTCCTAGTTTTCCCGCGAAGGCGGGAGCCCAGGATACCAAACGACACCGCCCGTGATTCCTGGACCCCCGCGTTCGCGAGGGAACGGCTAAAGGGGGTCTTACTATCAGCTAGGCCACCACCCCGGCGAAGGCCGGGGCCCAGTTGGAAAGGTCGCAGTAACGGAGCGCTGTCCTCCGCCAGCAACGTCCCCCAACTGGGCCCCGGCCTTCGCCGGGGTGGGGCTATCCTCTTACTGCAGGATCGCGCGACTCACGCCGCAAGCGGCATCGGCGCACATCGATCATCATCCAGATCCAGCTCGAACATCACCGCCGGCGCCTCACCTCCACGCCCCCGCGACGTCCGCGGCTCGACCCTTCCCGTCGGCCGAAACCCGAGCTTCGCCAGCACGCGCCCCGACGCCGGGTTATCGACGAAATGAAAGGCATCCAGCCGCCGCAAGCCCAGCGCATGCCGCGCCATCGCCACCACGGCCTCGCCAGCCTCGGTCGCATAGCCGCGACCCCAGGCATCGGGCGTCAACCAATAGCCGAGTTCATGGCCACGACCCGCAGCCCGAAGCCCGATACCGCCGACGAGTCGCGGCGTGCCCGCTTCCATCGTCTCGATCAGGAAATGCGGGTCATGGGCGCCGCGCGGGGCTGCCAGAAATGCCTCGGCATCCCCCAGCGTATAGGGCCAGGGCGCCCGCGCCAGCTTGGCGATCACCGTCTCATACCCGATCGCCCGCGCCAGTGCAGGCGCATCCTCCGGCCAACCCGGCCGCAATGTCAGTCTCTTGGTGCGCGCGAACACGGCTCTCTCCTATCGCGTCATTGGCTGCGCGCATGCCACGTCGGGATGACGGGACCGCGACAGCCGCGTGGAGGGAGCAATAAAAAAGGGAGCCGGGGTGACCCGTCTCCCTTGTTCAGGTTCGCTTTCGCGACCCGGGTCACCCTGGTGGGCAACCCGGATGGTTACCCGATGTTATTCGGCTGCTGCTGCCATGTCGGCAGTGTCGTTCGCGGCCAGCTCGACCGAGCAGAATTTGCGCCCGAGTTTGCCCTGGCTGAACACGACGCGGCCATCGACCAGCGCGAACAGCGTGTGGTCCGTGCCGATGCCGACGTTCGTACCCGGGTAGAACTTCGTCCCGCGCTGACGCACGAGGATGTTGCCGGCGACGCACGCCTGGCCACCGAACTTCTTGACGCCGAGACGACGACCGGCCGAATCGCGACCGTTGCGCGAAGAGCCGCCTGCTTTCTTATGTGCCATCTGAAGCTACTCCTTATGCCTGAGCGGCCGGGGCGGTGTCGCCCTCGTTGCTCTTTGCAGTCTGGCCGCCGACCGACACGATCTTCAGGATCGTATGCTGCTGGCGATGGCCGTTCTTACGACGATAGTTATGACGACGACGCTTCTTGAAGACGATGACCTTGTCCGCCTTCGCCTGCGCGATGATCTCTGCAGCGACGACGAAGCCCTCGACGGACCGCAGCTCCGAGCCTTCGCCCGCCAGCAGAACGTCACCAAGCGTCACCGACGCACCTGCATCGCCCTCGATCTTCTCGATGACGATCTTATCTCCGGCGGCGACGCGATACTGCTTGCCGCCCGTGCGCACGACTGCGAACATGGCCCTTGTCACTTTCCAAATACATGTGCCCCACGAACGCAGGGTCCGCCGGGAGAAGCCGGGCAGCTAAGCGAGGGGGGGCGAGTTGTCAACCGCGAAGGGGCAGCGGAAGGGCGGTTTTAGCGTGGGGGCGACCGCAGTCATTCCGTGACTTCTCTCGTCACCCCGGACTTGTTCCGGGGTCCACCGTGCCGCGAATCAATCGCGGATGATCAAGCGGAAGGTTGGATGCCGGAACGAGCCCGGCATGACGGAGATTCGATTCGCCTCAGTGCCGATGAACCTGGCGCAACGCATACCGGCCATCCGCATAGTCGCTGAACAACCCCGAGATCGCCGGATGGTCGACCGGCTCGTCGCTATCGTCGGGCACCAGATTCTGCTGGCTGACATACGCGACGTAGCTCGACTCCATGTTCTCGGCGAGCAGATGGTAGAACGGCTGGTCCTTGCGCGGACGGATATCCTCCGGAATCGCCGCATACCATTCGTCGCTGTTCGCGAAGACCGGATCGACGTCGAAGATCACCCCGCGGAAATCGAACAACCGGTGCCGCACAACGTCGCCGATCGAGAAGTTCGCGTGCGAGATCGGCGGCGCGACCACCTCGGCGGGGATAAGCGGGCTCGTGATGTCGTGAGCGATACTGTCGTGTCGGGGCATATCCGCCAATTTAGGGTCTGTTTTGCGCCGCACAAGGAAAACGCGCCGGACGGTGCCCGCAACCTCGAAATCCGCTTGCGTCCCCAGGGTCATGTCATTAGAGGCCGCGCTTCGACCGATCGGAGGGACTGTTCGCAGCGCCTTGGATGACCTGCGGAGAGGTGGCAGAGTGGTCGAATGTACCGCACTCGAAATGCGGCGTACCCGCGAGGGTACCGTGGGTTCGAATCCCACCCTCTCCGCCAAATTCTTATACCAGCCGGTCTCATACTGTCTCGCAAGGGGCAGATTTGCCTCGCTTTTCCTTGTGCGGTAGTCTCCCATCGTCCCATTGTGTCTCAGCCAAGCGCACGCTTGTTGGGGGTATTCTGGGGGTACGCTGAAGACGTTCTGGGGGTATCGAGTGCTGACCGAATTACGCTGCCGACAGGCCAGGGCGGCAGAGAAGAGCTACAAGCTGTCCGATGCCCGGGGGCTTCATCTGTTCGTGACGACCACGGGCTTTCGTTCCTGGCGCTGGAAGTATCGAATCGCCGGCAAAGAAAAGCTGCTTGTGCTGGGCAGCTATCCAGAGGTCAGTCTGGCGCTCGCGCGCGAGCACCGGGACGTGGCGTCACGACTCTTGAAGGCCGGGACCGATCCGAGCGTCGACCGCAAGCAAGCCGCAGCGGTTCGGCATATCGAGCATGCAACGACGTTCGAGGCGGTAGCGCGGGAATGGCATGCCCAGCAGCTGTCGAGCTGGGTCGCTGTGCATGCGGCGGATGTCTTGAACAGCCTCGAGAAGGATGTCTTTCCGTATATCGGCTCGACGCCAATCGCAGCGGTGACCTCGCCGATGGTGCTGCAACTGGTACGCCGGATCGAGGAGCGGCCATCGGTAGAGACCGCCCGTCGCGTTCGGCAGCGCATCTCGGCTGTGTACGGCTTTGCGATAGCGTCGGGATACGCGACGAGCGATCCGGCTGTATCGATTCGTGGAGCGATGAAGCCGCTTATCAAGAAACGGCAGCCGGCTCTCGGATCGCTCGAGGAAGCCCGTGCGCTACTGATGGCAGCCGAGGCATCGGCAGCGCATCCCATGACCAAGCTCGCGTCGCGACTTCTCGCGCTGACGGCACTACGGCCGGGGACGCTTCGGACGACGAGTTGGGCCGAACTGGGGCCGTTGAACGAGGATCCGCCGGTGTGGCGCATCCCGGCGGACCGCATGAAATTGAAAGTCGCGCGCAAGCAGGACGACCGCTTCGACTTTCTGGTACCGCTGTCCAGACAGGCGATGGATGTGCTCCGGGCAGCGCGTGCCTTCGCACCGCGCGGCCCGCTGGTTTTTCCGAGCCAGCGCCACGCTCACAAGCCGATCAGCGAGAATGCGATCGGGTATTTCTACAATCGCTTGGCGGTCCGAGCCCGGCATGTGCCGCACGGCTGGCGGTCGACATTCTCGACCGTGATGAACGAGCGCGCGCAGGCGCTCGACAGACCGGGCGATCGCGCGATCATCGATCTCATGCTCGCGCATATTCCAGATGGCGTCGAGGCGACCTACAACCGCGCTGCGTACCTGCCGCGTCGTATCGAGATCGCGCAGGAGTGGGCCGACCTCCTGCTCGATGGGTTTGCGCCAGCAGCGGAGCTACTCGAAGGACCGCGCCGCTAGGTGTTGGCGCCGAGGGAGCGATGGCATGATCGCGCGCTCGCTCCACGAGATCATTGCCGGCAAGGCCAGCCAGTACGGCAGCTCGCGTAACCGCGTCCGGCGCGACAGCTTTCCCAAGGGCTCCTGCGAGGCCCGATTCTGGCGCCCGCTCAGCAAGCGTCAGATGGGGCCGGCGATGATCGCGGCAGAAGGGTATGACCGGCAGCACAAGCAGCCTGGCAAGCGTAACGGACCACTAGGTCACGTTGGGCTAGAAGTCCTCCGCGCGCTGTATCGCATCGTGTGTCACCGGTCAGGCCGGCTTGAGCCGTCGATCGACTATCTCATGGGAAAGTTGCGGCGGTCGCGTGACGCTATCGTGCGGGCGTTGAAAGCGCTTAGGGACCACGGCTTTCTGGATTGGATCCGCAGGACAGAACCGATTCCGGAGGCGGAAGGTGCCGGGCCCAGAATCCGCCAGATCAGCAACGCGTACCGGCTCTGCATTCCGGCGTTTGCCCGCGTGATTGTGGAGCGTATCGTTGGTCCCGCGCCAATGCCTGCCGACATGGTCCAACATCTTGAGCAAGCCCGCACCGAGCAGGCGGAGATGGTGGCTGAGCTGCCGTTACGCGAAGCGGTGGGCTTTCGTGTCCGGAACAATGCGCTGGCGGCTGCCCTCGCCCGACTTGCGGACGCGCTGGACGAGAATGAGCGCGAGTCCGCCTAGCGGCCTGAAACCAGCACCATTCATTTATAGAGATGAAAGATCGCCGATCGATGAAGGTGACAGGTTCTTTAGATGACCCGATGTTGGGGCATCGGCGGCGGGTCGCGTCCAGCGGTGCTCGGTCGTACTCTAGGACGGTGCGGTCGGCGCCGACCCGCGGCGATAGGAGTCGAGCCGTTTGGCGTGTTTGAACGTCCTACATCGACTTGCTGCATGCGGTTTCGCTCAGGTGGCCGTTGGTGCACCGAGACGCACCCTCGATGCTGCCGTGATATGTGGCCAAAAGCGGCGGAATACCGTGGGACTGGCTGTTGCCTGTTAACGCACCGAAACCGACACGAAAAGCTTGCGGGCGAGGCGGGGGGAATAGCGTGTAATTCGGGCGCGCAGGATTGGGGGCGGGGAACTGGGCCTCCCGCTCCAGCGGGGTCAGAAGCGATCGAGGGGCGGCGGTATAGCTGATCGCGTGGATCGTTAGCTTGCCATCACGGGGGGCTGCTGTCCGCATGGAGGTGCAGCAAACTGCATCCAGCTGGAGTGCTTAATGCCGCTATTTAAGGTTAGATTTTGGCGGGTCTGCAGCAGGCCAGCCACTGCATCCAAACCCACGTAAAAAGCTCGCGGGCGAGGCGGGGGTTCTTGCGCAGTATTTGGGTATCCAACTTGGAACCGAGTGGTGGATAGCTGCCAGGCGCGCTCTCGTGCGGTGATCGTCATAAACGGGCGTTCGTTCAGGGGGCGTGGCACTGGCCCGAAGGGCCGCCTTCTGGTGGAAAGCGGCTCGGCTGCTTTCGGGCAGCGATTGGCGTAAGTGGACGCTCGTTCAGGCTGTGGGGCAGGGGACCAACCAGCCGCTTTCTGGTGCTCTCCGATCAAACGCTATGCGCTTGACCAATATTGCGCTTTCGCTCGTCGCCCGCATGCTGATAGTAACCGATCGAACACGACGGCGACGGAAAGCTCCACGGCATTGACGGTCAAAAGGCGGCATATCGCCATCATCGCGCCGCCAACGGCGGGCCATATCAATCCACTAGCAGCATTGGGAACGTCGCTCGTCGAAGCGGGACATAGAGTCACGATAATCCACTTGGCCGACGTCGCGTCGCTGGTGCCCGACTGCGGCGTTGGGTTTGCGGCGCTCGATCACCCCGCGGACGGCCAAGGCTTGCTGGCAGAGTACTACCGTAAGCTGGCGCAGCCGTCGGGGCCTGTCGGACTACCCCGCATGATCCGCGGTACCGCTTCGCTAACGGAACTGCTTCTGAGGGCTCTTCCGACGGCGCTGTCGAGGCTAGAGGTCGATGCGATCGTCGCCGACTCTGTCGAGCCAGCCGGAGCACTGGTAGCACGACATCTCCGACTGCCGTTCGTGACCGCCGTTACCGGATTGCCCTTGCTCAGGGAGCCAACGGTACCGCCACCCTTTCTCGGGTGGGCATATCGTCCCGATGCGGTGGGGCGGAATCGCAACAATGGTGGGTACGCAGTCAGCGATCTGTTGATGCGGCCGATCACAACGATGGTGGCGACGTATGCGCGGCGTTGGGGGCTCGATCCCGACCCCCGATATCAATGGTCCGAACGATTGCAGATCGCGCAATGCCCAAAAGGCCTAGACTTTCCTCGCTTGGCCTTGCCGGAGAGCTTTCGATACGGTGGGCCATGGCGGGGGGACGAGCCCGGGGGAAACCTTCCGGACGACGACGGTCGACCGCTTGTATTCTGTTCGCTGGGGTCGTTGCAGGGTGCGCGCCGATCGCTGTTCGCGGCGATGACGGCTGCCTGTTCCGCGGTGGGTGCCCGTGCGGTGGTGGCGCATGGCGGCGGGCTGAGCGATCGCGAAGCCCGCTCGCTACCTGGAAACCCGGTGGTGAGGGCATTCTGGTCGCAGACCCGCATCCTGCCCCTATGTTCTGCCGCGATCCTGCATGGCGGGTTCAATACGGTGCTGGACGCGCTGGCAGCCGGTCTTCCGATCGTTGCCGTGCCGTTGGCATTCGAACAACCAGCAACGGCGGCGCGTCTAAAGCGGATCGGGGCTGCACGCGTCGTCTCTGCTGCGGAAGCAGGCAAGGGAGGCCTCGAACCGGCGTTGCGGCAGGTGCTGAGCGATCCGGGATACCGTCGTGCGGCAAGGAGGATGGCGACAGATATGGCGGCGGCCGGGGGCGCAGCCGAGGCGGCAGCGATGGTCGACGCGGCGCTCTGCGGCGAGACCGATGTCAGGCCGCCAGGGCTGAATCCATCCGATGGAAAGGCTGCCTGCGCCGCGTGAGGTAGCGGGCTGCAAGGAGGGCGGGCGGCGCGAGGACAAGCCCCATAATGACGTCCACCCCATAGTGACCGCCGAAGACCGGCGTCGCGACGATCGTCAGTATGGCCCATGCCCGGCCCGGTAGGGCAACCCGCGGCATCGCGCCGAATGCCCAGATGAAAATGGTGGCGAGCGTCGCGTGAAAACTCGGAAAGCTGACGATCCCCATGAGCATGGTAAGGTCGAGCACGCGTAGTGATCCGTCGCGAAGCCCAGATATCAGTTCCTGTTCCAGCCAGGCTATCGATGGCCAAAGATGCGCGTAGCGGGAGGGATCGAACAGATTGCCCATCGCTGGGGTAAGGCCTGAAATCAATATGGTGATGAAACCGGACAGGACGGCGGCGCAAACCATTATTCTCAGCGTGTCGAATTTCCCCATGGCGCTCAACGCGACGATGACCACGATCATCTGCAAGGTAAGGCTGTGATACGCCAATCCGAGTAGCCAGATCACAGGAGGACATGTGTCCAGCAAGGCGAGCACAACCGGCCAGTCGAAGCCGATTGCACGGTCGGCGGCGGCCAGTCGCGCGTCCCACAATTGTCCGGCATTCGCCGCCAACGCATACGCCAGCACGACGCCTAATAGAGTAAAGAGCGTCATCTGAAGGAACGCGGTCGCGCCAGCCGCAAGGCGCGGTCGCGCAGTGTACCTGCCGATAGCCAGCGCGCTGCCGAGCGCCATCAGTAAGGCTATCGCGGGGGCCGCGCGGATCGGATCCACCGAGAAGCGGTGATGATATTGGGCCGCTAGAAAACTCATCAGCATGGCTGCGATCAACAACCAGGAGGAAGTGTCCCGGTCGTCGGCGCGTAAGACTCGGGCGATCATCGCGGTCAAACGCCGCTTCTCACTCTCCGGTGCCACGGTGACGGCATTTTACCGGGGCATCTCGTCGCGATGCCCGTTACACCGTTCTGTAAAAGGCGACGAGAAAGGGCCGGCCGCAGCCGTCACTGACACAAGATTTTGTGGCGGGTCGCCCTCGCATCGAACGCCGGTAACCGTTATGTATGCATCATGTTGAATTCGTTGCACCCGGCCATCGTCATTTCGTGCGATCGAGCAAAGTGACCTGGTTCGAAAAACTCGCGATCGTCGTCTTCATGGTGTTGTTCATGGAGTGCTTCGCGTGGGCAGCGCATCGCTACGTCATGCACGGTTGGGGCTGGGGCTGGCACAAGTCGCATCATGAAGATCATAATGGTTGGTTCGAAAAGAACGACCTCTACGCAATCGTGTTCGCGATCGTGCCCATCGTGTTGTTCGTCGTCGGGCTCTGGTGGGAACCGCTGTGGTGGGCAGCGCTTGGCATTACGGTGTACGGCGGCATCTATGCCTTTGTGCACGACATGCTGGTGCACCAGCGCGGCGGTTTTCGCTGGGTACCCAAGCAGGGGTATTTCAAGCGCCTGTTGCAAGCGCACCGCCTGCACCACGCGGTCGAGGGCAAGGACGGTACCGTCAGCCACGGCTTCCTGTTCGCGCGCAAGCCGTCGGTGCTGAAGGCGCAGTTGCGCGCGAACGCCGATCCGCAGCTGCGGGCGGCACGTTCCGATAAAGCTGGAAACCTCACCTCGGCAGCCGCGAAGAAGTGAGCGGGACGGTTCGCCAATCGGAGGCACTGAGGCACCAGACGCGTGTCGGGGTTTCGTTGTCCGCCGCGATCGTCGTGGCGTGGCTGGCTATCCATGTAACCGGCATCTTCTTCTGGCGTTGGGGCTTGAGTACAATTCCCTTGGCCATCGTGATAGTCATCGTCCAGACTTGGTTGAGTACCGGATTGTTCATCGTCGCGCATGACTCAATGCACGGCGCGCTGGCGCCCTATCGACCACGCCTGAACCGAGCGATCGGCGCGACCTGCCTATCGCTCTATGCCTGCCTGTCCTATGCATCACTATTGCCGCAGCATCATCTGCATCACAAGGAAACCGGAAGAGCGGGGGACCCCGATTTTCACGGTGGCGATCCAAGTCTCGGCGGCTGGTTCCTGCAGTTTTTCAAGACCTATTATTCCCACGGGCAGATCATCCGGATAACCGTGGTGGCGCTGATCTATACGCTGCTGCTCGGGGCACCGCTTGGCAACATCGTCGTCTTCTGGGCTCTACCGGCCTTAGGTGCGGTGGCGCAATTGTTCGTGTTCGGAACGTGGCTGCCGCACCGAGAGCGCGAGACACCCTACGCGGACTCGCACCGCGCGCACAGTATCGACGTGGGCCCGATATTGTCGCTGCTGACCTGCTTCCACTTCGGCGGTTATCATCACGAGCACCACCTTTCGCCGGGAACGCCGTGGTGGGGACTTCCGTCACGGCGCCGCGCGCTTGCCGTGCGAGCTGCCGATCGCAGGGCCGTCGAGGATGAAGCATGACGCTTGCCATCATCCTCTCCGCCGTCGCGATGACCGTCATCGTCGGCGTTCGCTATCTCCTCGTGTCGGGCGCGTTCGCCTGCATCACGGTCCGCAAGCATCCGGGGCTGTACCTCGGGCTGAACCCGCAGGTCCGTCGCGAAATCATCTGGAGCCTGGCGTCCGCAGCACTCTATGGGATTCCGGCTGGCGTCGTCGCGTGGGGATGGCAGCATCATGGCTGGACGCAGGTGTACTCTGACATCCAGGCCTATCCGCTCTGGTACCTGCCGGTTTCGGTTTTCCTGTATCTGCTGTCGCACGATGCCTGGTTCTACTGGACGCACCGCTGGATGCATCGCCCGAAACCGTTCAAGCTGGCGCACGCGCTGCATCATGCCAGCCGGCCTCCGACGGCATGGGCCGCGATGGCATTTCATCCTATCGAGGCATTAACCGGCGCGGTTGTCATCCCGTTGCTGGTGTTCCTTGTTCCAATCCATATCGCCGGTCTGGGCATCGTACTGACGATCATGACGGTGATGGGGGTCACGAACCACATGGGATGGGAGATCTTTCCGCGTTTCATGTGGTCGGGCCCGCTGGGAGGATGGCTGATCACGGCCAGCCATCATCAGCGGCACCACGAACTCTACGGCTGCAACTACGGCCTGTATTTCCGCCATTGGGACCGGTTTTGCCACACCGACCGCGGCGTTGGCGATTTCACGCGGGAGCATGCCCGCGCCGCACGTCGGGCCGAAGCGGCGAACTCCTAGCACTATTGCTGGGCGTGCGCCTAAGCACCCGTTCGTTGATCAGTTGATCGGTACGCCGCCAGTGACCGCGATCACCGCACCGGTCATGTAGCTTCCCTCCTTCGACGCCAGCAGGACATAGGCCGGAGCAAGTTCGGCAGGCTGACCGGCGCGACCCAAAGGCGTATCCTGGCCGAGTTTTTCCAGTTCCTCCTCGGACTTCGCGATTGGCTGGATTGGCGTCCAGATCGGGCCCGGTGCCACCGCGTTAACGCGAATTCCCTTAGCAACGAGCAAATTTGACAGCCCGACCGTCAGGCTGGAGATCGCGCCTTTAGTAGCGGCGTAGACGATCATGCTTTTGGTCGCGACCTTGGCCTGCTCGCTGGTGGTGTTCACGATCGCCGACCCCGGCTTCATGTGCGGCGCCGCGGCCTTTGCGAGACGGATCATTGCAAACACATTGGCGGCAAACGCTCCCTGCATCACGTCATCGTCGACGGTGTCCAGATCTTCGTTCATCGTCTGTGCGGCGGCGTTATTGACCAGTATATCGATCCCGCCAAGGTCACTGACGGTGCGCTCCACCAGCGTGACGCAGTGATCGCGATCGCGAATGTCGCCCGGCAGCAATAGGCATCGGCGTCCCGCCTTTTCGACCCAGGCTTGTGTATCTTCGGCATCCTCCTGCTCGACGGCTAGGTACGAGAGTGCGATGTCCGCGCCTTCACGCGCGTAGGCAATTGCGATGGCCTTCCCAATGCCGGAATCACCACCGGTGATAAGCGCGACCTTCCCCGTCAGCAGGTCCTTGCCGACATAGCTTTCCTCGCCGTGGTCGGGCTTGGTTTTCATGTTGGCGACAAGCCCCGGGCGTGGCTGCTGCGGTTCGCCGGGAAAGCTCGTCGGATGGCGGGTACGCGGATCATCGGTCATGGAAAGCGTCCTGCTGTTCGGGTCGCTACAGGAACGGTCCTCCGATCGTTAAGTGCCGCATACATAAAAGTTCGTTACCGATGACGATCTATCGTCGAGGCCGGTGTACTCAGCGGATATCGGCGCGGCGGGTGGGGGCGTGAAAGTCCGCAGGCTTGTCGGCAATCCAGTGCAGGAAGCGACTGATATCCGGTCGTGCTTTCAAGACATCGAGATCCGCAAACGTCGTCGCGAGATCCTGATTTGAGACGCTGGCATGGATGATACGGTGACAGATCGGATGAACCGGGATGACCTCCGTCCCACCCTGGCTTTTCGGAATTCTGTGATGCCATTCCACCCTTCGTCCCAAGGGCCGCTCGCACAGCCCGCATCGCCCAGCGTCTTCGGCAGCGATCGTTCGCGCCTCCGCCTCCAACAATCCTGCCATCCGCTTCACACGTCCGCCCATCGTTCGGATATGGTGTATCGTGGGGGAAAGAACAGCAGGCGCAGTGGCTTATCACAGGAAACGTGACGTGCTTCGCCGGAGCACCGCCACCAGAAGTAGGCGAAGCCCCGGGACCTATGGCGCCGCAATTGGTTCGAAACAACCACGCCCAAATCGGTCCCTAGCGATCAATAGCGAGCCTCCAGGGCTACGCGCAGTCGTTCTGCATCCGCCAACGATGCTGGGTTGTAGATGATCATACCGAGTTCGGGCCGCCCTTCGACCGCGAACGAGGAAAACTCCATAGCGAGCATTCCGGCAACTGGGTGGTGGATCCGCTTCACCCCCTCGGTGTGCGCGACCACGTCGTTGTCTCGCCACAGTGCTTCGAACTCCGGGCTGATCCGGGATAGTTCGGCGACCAGGTCAGCTGTCGCCGTGCTGTTGTTCGCGCCCGCCCGCGCGACGTCGGCCCGGAAGGCACCGACGACGTAGCGGGCGATTCCGCCCCAATCGTCGTTCCGGGCACGGACATGGTCACTGCCGAACATCAGGCGAAGGATGTTCCGCCCTTCACGCGGCAGCTTGGCATAGTCGGTCAGCAACAGCGCCGCCGCCCGGTTCCAGCCGACGACGTCCCACATCGCAGTCTTGATGATCGCAGGGCTCAGCACCATTCCGTCGAGCACGCGCTGAAGCCGGGGACTGATTCCGTCGACCGGTTGGTAGCGCGCCTCGGGGAGACGGCCGAGGCCGAGCATGTAGATGTGCTCGCGTTCCGGCTCGGTGAGCATCAGGCCCTTGGCGATGCGGTCGAGCACGTCGGCCGATGGCGCGCCACCACGCCCCTGCTCCAGCCAAGTATACCATGTCGGGCTGATGTTGGCGCGGCTTGCCACTTCTTCGCGGCGGAGCCCCGGGGTACGCCGCCGGCCGCCGCCGAACCCGAATGCCACTGGGTCGAGCCGGGTTCGGCGATCGCGAAGGTATGTTCCGAGTCGGTTTGGCGCCTCACCGGTCATGGTCGATCCTGTTACACGTTATACCACGATAAGATCACTACTTTAACACGGTGTGACGGTCGCGATACGGTGCCTTGGCAACAAGGAGACTTCCCATGCGCGTGTTTTTAACCGGTGCGACCGGCTTTATCGGCTCGCACGTTATCCCCGAACTCCTCGCTCAAGGGCATGAGGTACTTGGCCTCACCCGCTCCGACGCGGGTGCACATCGCCTCGAAGCGGCCGGAGTCGACGTCCATCGCGGCGACCTGGATAAGCCCGAAACGCTTGCGATTGGCGCTGCGGCGGCCGACGCGGTGATCCACTGTGCGTTCGACCATAATTTCGAGACCTTCTTCGCGAACACCAAGAAGGACGAACGCAACATCGCTGCCATGGGGGAGGCGCTGGCGGGGACGCATAAGCCGATCCTGATCACCTCGGGCGTCGGCATCGGCACGCCGCTCAATGGTGGCCCCGCGACCGAGGACGTTCTCAACCCGCGCCACGCCAATCCGCGCATCGCGACCGAACTCGCGGGCGCGGCACTGATCGCCAAGCGCGTCGACGTACGCACGATTCGGCTGCCACAGGTGCACGACACCACCAAGGCCGGGTTGATCACGCCGCTGATCGCGGAGGCGCGCCGTGCCGGAGCGATGGCGTATGTACGCGAGGGCACTACACGCTGGGCTGCTGCACACGTCAGCGACGTCGCGAAGCTTTACGTTCTGGCATTGGAGAAGGGCGAGCCGGGTGCCCGTTACAATGCGTCCGTTGAGGAAGGCGTGACGGCACGCGCGATAGCTGAAGCGATCGGAAGGGGATCGGGGTTGCCTGTCCGTTCGGTCGGAGACGACGAAGTCGAGCACTATTTTGGCTGGATGGCGCCGTTCGCCGCGCTCGACATGATCGCTTCGAGTGGCTGGACGCGGGCGCGTCTTGGATGGGAGCCGACGGGGGCTGATCTGCTCACGGACCTCGCCGCGATGGACTTTTCGGCGCTCGCTGACGCTTGATCAACCACCGTCGCTCGCTCGCTGCCCAGAGCGCCGATGGACGTTGGATGCCGTTTCCGGCTTGATAGGATTGCACATGCCGATCCGAGTGGTGACGCCTGTGAGCTACCGCTATTAACGGATGTCCGTTCTTGGGTCCGTGCGGCCCTCCCAAACCCCGCTGTCTGGGAACGCTGAACATTCCCATATCTCCGTCTTCTTTCCGCAATTTAGGGAAAGAGCAATTGGGAACGGATTTTGGGAAACAGGCCTCAAGGCCTCCCTCGGTATGATCGCCGCGGACGCATTCGCAATTCGAGTTCGTTTGCGAGAAAGAGGGAGGGCGGACTAAGGCGTAATGCGCAGGTGACGGTGTTACGGCCGACCTGCGGCCCGGCAACCATGACGAGTATCGCAACGGCATGAGCGACCAGAAAAGCGGCGTAATGGTTCAAGGCCGTCTGATCCCCTTTCCTTCGTCTATCAGCCCGGAGGCGCGTACCAGTCTCGAACAATTGGTGAATGACGAAGGCGTCCCGCTGAACGCCCTCTACACGATGCCGTTGCCGGACGATCATGCGGGCTGGATGAAGATCAAGGCAGCGGCGGATGGACAATATGCGTCGGCGGTGAAAGGCCTCGCCGGCACGCTGCGGGCAAGCGTCGAGACGGTTCGAACCGGTGAGGCCACTATCCACGTCGCGACGCCGGAAACCACGGTCAATCCAGAGTGCGCCTATGTAGACTTCCATGGTGGCGCACTGGTGTTCGGTGGCGGAGAGGCGTGCCGCGCACAGGCGCGGATGCAGGCGGATCAGCACCGGGTGCTCTGCTACGGCATCGACTATAGGATGCCGCCCGAGCATCCATATCCTGCGGCCCTAAACGACGCGATGGCAGCCTATCGCTATGTGCTGGAACTGCACGCGCCAACGCGCATCATCGTTGGCGGCCGATCAGCTGGTGGTAATCTGGCGGTAGCCATGCTCCTCCGCGCTAAGGATGAAGGCCTCCCGTTGCCCGCAGGGTTGGTCCTGCTTTCCCCGGAGGTCGATCTGACCGAATCCGGCGACAGCTTTCAAGTCAACCAAACGGTCGATGTAATGCTGCCGGGCTCGCTGATGCGGAACAACGTACTGTATGCCGGCGGGGCGGACTTGGCGCACCCCTACCTATCACCCTTGTTTGGTGACCTTGAGGACCTTCCGCCCACCTTCCTCCAGTCGGGCACGCGTGACCTCTTCCTGTCGAATACGGTACGGATGCACCGTGCGTTGCGCCGGGCGAAAGTGGAAGCAGAGTTGCACATCTTCGAGGCGATGCCGCACGGTGGATTTCGGGGAAACACGCCGGAGGATCACGACTTGGCGGACGAAGTATCCCGGTTTGTCAAAGGCCGTTGGGGGTAACGGTGTGTCCCGAAATTCAATCCTCAATCGGGAAAGCCGGCGCCGGCTGGACAGTGGCGGTAGAAGGTAGGGCGCCGATCGATCGTTGGTCTAGGCCATCGGTTCGGGCCCTCGTCCCTGACGTCAGGCGTTGAAGCTAGTGGAGCGCTATGGTTCGAATAGCGTTTCCTTCGCGCAGGATGAAGAACGTGCGGTATTGGTGGGTGCCGCTGGCGATCCCTACCAGAACTGCATCCAGAGCATTGGGCGCGTGTCCTCTTCTATGAGGACGTCGACCTAGGCAGCACGCGGTGTATAGCTGCGCCTCTAGGTCTCCGGGAGATTGTTCAATGGTCCTGGTGGCCCTGTTGCTTTTGCCGTTCGCTGCTGCCGTGGCCTTGGCGCTGTGCGCCCGTGCGTCGCGCGGCGTTCACGTCGCCATCGCAGCGAGCGCGAGTGCTGCAGGTCTTTTCTTGATTTTCGGCGCTGCGCGGGGCGTGATCACCGGCACACCGATCGAGACGCGTGTCAGCTGGATCCCCGCGCTCCACTTGGACCTGAGCCTGCGGCTCGATCCACTGGCGTTGCTGTTCGCCGGCCTGATCCTCGGCATCGGCTTGCTCGTCGTGATCTATGCGCAAGCCTATTTGGCCAAGAGCGAGCCCACGGGGCGGTTTCTTTCGTTTTTGATGCTGTTTCAGGGGGCGATGGTTGGGATCGCGCTATCGAGCAACATCCTGCTGATGCTCGTTTTCTGGGAGCTGACGAGCCTGTCATCCTTCCTGCTGATCGGGTTCTGGCGCGACCGGGCCGCTGCGCGTCAGGGCGCGCGGATGGCACTGGCCGTAACTGGAGGCGGCGGGCTCGCGCTGATCGGGGGAATGCTGTTACTCGGCCAAGCGGCGGGTTCCTATGAACTGGTGACGATTCTCGGTCGCGTTGATCTGGTTCAGGCCTCGCCGCTCTATCCCGCGATCCTCGTCCTCGTCCTCCTCGGCGCGTTCACCAAGTCGGCGCAATTTCCGTTTCACTTCTGGCTGCCGCACGCGATGTCGGCGCCGACTCCGGTTAGCGCCTATCTCCATTCGGCGACGATGGTGAAGGCCGGCGTCTTCCTTCTCGCGCGGCTCTGGCCGGTTCTCGCCGGGACCGATATGTGGTTCTACCTCGTGGCGTCCACTGGCCTGGTCACGATGATCTTCGGTGCTGGCGTCGCACTGTTCCGCGACGATCTGAAGGCGATCCTGGCCTATTCGACGATCAGCCAGCTCGGACTGATGGTGATGCTGCTCGGCTTCGGGACGCCAGCCGCTGCGACCGCCGCGGTCTTCCACATCCTCAACCATGCCGCGTTCAAGGCGGCGCTGTTCATGATCGCGGGCATCGTCGATCACGAAACCGGCACGCGCGACATCCGCAGGCTAGGGGGGCTGGCCGCGCTGATGCCGATCACCGCAACCCTGGGAACGCTGGCGGTCGCGGCGATGGCGGGGCTACCGCCGCTCGGTGGGTTCATTTCGAAGGAGATGATGCTCGAGCAAAGCGTGCATACCGTCTTTGCGGGGCAGGCCTTGCTCGTGCCGCTGCTCGCGACGATCGCGGCGATCCTGTCGGTCGCCTATTCTCTGCGCTTTGCGACCGGGCTGTTCTTCGGCGCGCGGCGTACGGGGGACGTCGCGGCGCCGCACGACCCGGGCAAGGCGATGCTCGCCCCGCCTGCCATACTGGTGGTGATGGCGCTGGCGTTTGGTCTGTTGCCGATGACGGTGGCGGGGCCGCTCGTGGCTGCCGCGACGGGCGCAGTGATCGGCGCCGCGCCGCCCGAATTGCACCTTGCGCTGTGGCACGGGATCAATCCTGCTCTCGCAATGAGCATGGCCGCGGTGGCGATCGGCGCGGTGTTGGTGTGGCGGCGCGCACCGGTCGCGGCGTGGTTGGCCGGGCGTCGCGGACTCGACGCAAAGCATGCCTTTGACACCGCGATGGACGCAGTCGTCGACGGCACGCGCCGCGTGTCGCTCGCGGTCCATGCCGGATCGCTCCAACGCTATCTCTTCGCGCTGTTCGCGGCGGCGATCCTGCTCGGGATCGACGCAGCTTCGACGACGGGGGGGCTTGCCGCCGGTGCAAGGGCGACGCTGCCCGCGTCGCCGGTTGCGATCACCGCCTGGTTCGCGCTGGTCGTCGCCACGCTCGTCGTGGTCGCCCGGCAACGCCAGCGGTTCCTGGCGCTGGTGTTCATCAGCGTAATCGGCCTCGTCATCGCGCTCGCCTTCGTCCATTTGTCCGCGCCCGACCTCGCGCTGACCCAGGTTGCGGTCGAGGTCGTCACGATCCTGCTCCTGCTACTGGCGCTCCATCTCCTGCCGAAGACGCCGCCGAGCCTGTCGAGCACGCCCCGCAGACTCCGCGACGCTGCGCTCGGGGTGGCCGCGGGGGTCGGAACCGGCTGGGCGGCCTGGGCGGTGATGACGCGCGAGACGCGCGATGTGGTGTCGTCCTATCACTGGGCGAACAGCTATTCGGGCGGTGGCGGCACGAACGTCGTCAACGTGACGCTGGTCGACTTCCGCGCCTTCGACACGCTGGGCGAGATCATCGTGCTGGGCATTGCCGGGCTCGCAATCTACGCCTTGCTCGAGCCCGCCGCGCGCGGCGTGGCAGGGCGGCGATTGCGCGAATGGCGTGAGGACATGCCGCACTCGCCCGAGCGTCACCCGATGATGTTCGTCATGGCGGCACGGCTGCTCATGCCGCTCGCGCTGCTGGTAGGCATCTACATCTTCCTGCGGGGGCACAACCAGCCGGGTGGCGGTTTCATTGCCGCGCTGGTGTTTGCGATCGCGATCCTGCTCCAGTATCTCGCCTCGGGCTTCGACTGGACCGACGATCGTCGTCGGATCGGCGAGCATCCACTGATCGCGTTCGGCGTCCTGATCGCCGCTGCCACCGGGCTCGGGTCGCTGGTCTTCGGCGCGCCGTTCCTGTCGAGCAGCTTCGGATATTTTTACGTGCCCTTGATCGGCGAAGTCGAACTGGCGACGGCCACGCTGTTCGACACCGGCGTGGCATGCGTCGTGGTGGGAGCGGTGATGATGGCGTTGGCGCAACTCAGCCATGTCGCGCAGCGGGCCACCCGGCATGCAGAGGCCAATGACGGGCCGGACGCGACCAATGGGGAGGCTGTACGATGAGCCTGGAATTTCTCGTCGCCAGCGCGATCGCTGTGCTGACCGCGGGCGG
>JAJNQF010000144.1 GCA_021154945.1 Sphingomonas sp. | reverse complement strand
TCCGTATGATCGAACGTGGGCGGCAAAAGCTGGCGAACCCACCCCCAGCCCCTCCCTTCCAGGGGGGGGGGGAAGAGACGAATTGACTGCCGGCACCTCGAATGTCGCTCCAAGCTAGGCCGTCTGCGCCGAAACTTAGGCCGTTTGCGCCGACTGGGAGGATCGTTACGTGGCGCCCCATCGCCGCTTCGGCCGCGGTGGTGTCGAGGACGGCCGCGTGTTCGGTAGCCAGCGTTACGATCGGGCCGGTCGTACCCTTGATCGCCCAGTTGAGCGCCTCGGTCGCGCCGCTGGTGAAAGCGATGCGGCCGCCGGGGGGGAGCAGTGCGGCGACCTGATCACGCGCGACTTCGACGGCGGCTTTGGCGCGACGGCCTTCGCGGTGGGACGAATGCGGATTGGCGTGCTGAGATTCGAGCCAGGGGAGCATCGCGGCGAGCGCTTCGGGCGCGAGGGGGGTGGTCGCCTGGTAGTCGAGATAGGTCATGCGGCCCGCCTTATGTCGGTGGCGATGCGCGTCCAGGCTTCGGCGAACTTCGCGACGTCGTCGGGTTTCGTGGTCCAGCCGAAGCTGACGCGAACGACTTCGGCAGCAGCTTCAGGGAAATAGCCCATTGCCGCGAGGACGTGGCTCGGGCGCATGCTGCCCGACGAGCAGGCGCTGCCCGCGGAGACGGCGAACCCGGCCATGTCGAGGCGGATCAACTGCGCGGCGGAGCTTACGCCGGGCATGCGGTAGGAGGCGATCGTCGGGATGCGCGGGGCGTGGTGCGCGACGATCTCGCCGCCGCCTGCGAGGATCGCGCCGTCGAGCTTGGCGCGGAGATCGGCCATGCCCGCGAACCAGTCTCGCGGAGCCTCCAGCGCGGCGGCGAAACCAAGTGCGCCGGGGAGGTTCTCGGTGCCGCCGCGATAGCCGCGCTCCTGCCCGCCGGTCGGGTCGAGGAGGCCGAGGTCGCGGACCAGCAGCGCGCCTATGCCGGGGGGGCCACCAAGCTTATGCGCGGAGACGATGATGAGGTCGGCGTCGGGAAGCGGGAGCTTGCCGGCGGTCTGCGCGCAGTCGGCGATGCGGAAGCCGGTGGCGGAGCTTTGCAGAACGCCGGTTTCGCTGTTGGCGGACTGTAGCGCGATCGACGCTGAGCCCTCCCGGTTCATCACGATGCCGCCCGCATCGACGTCGAGCATGACCGGCTGTTCCGCGGCTCGGATAATAGCGTCATGCTCCACCGCCGCTACGCCGATGCCCGGCCGCCCCCGCAACGCGAGCGCCGCGGACTCGCTGGCGCCGCTCGTCAGGATCACGTGATGCGGCCAGTCCAGCGCCTTGGCGATACGCCTCCGAGCATCCTCCAGCGCAGCCCGCGCCGCGCGCCCCTCGGCATGCGGCGACGACGGGTTCGCCCAGCGCGCCATGCCCTCCGTCACCGCCGCCACCGCCTCGGGGCGCATCGGCGTGGTGGCGGCGTGATCGAGGTAGATGCGGGACTCGGTACGGGACAGGGTCGGTTCCAATTGCGGAAAGGGGCGTGTCGCCTATATAATGCAGATCATCCCGCACTCCACCCGAGTGCGTATCCCAGCTCGCGAGTGCCTATGCCAGAAGTCATTTTTCCCGGTCCCGAAGGCCGTCTTGAAGGTCGTTTTGCGCCGGGCCCGCGTCCGCGCGCACCCGTGGCGATGATCCTGCATCCGCATCCGTCAGCCGGTGGCACAATGAACAACGCGATCGTACAGCAGCTCTACAAGACCTTCCAGCGGCGCGGGTTTGCGACGCTGCGGTTCAATTTCCGCGGCGTCGGGAAGAGCCAGGGCGTGTTCGACAATGGCGTCGGCGAACTGAGCGATGCGGCGAGCGCGCTCGACTGGGTGCAGAGCTTCCACCCCGAGGCGCAGACGACCTGGATCGCGGGCGTCAGCTTCGGTGCGTGGATCGGCATGCAGTTGCTGATGCGCCGTCCGGAGATCCGCGGGTTCATTTCGATCGCGCCGCCGGCGAACCTGTACGACTTCACGTTCCTGGCACCATGCCCGTCGAGCGGGATCATCATCCAGGGCGAGGCCGACGAGGTCGCGACGCCGGGCGCCACGCAGAAGCTGGTGGATAAGCTGCGGACGCAGAAGCACATCACGATCCATCACGACACGATCCCGAAGGCTAACCACTTCTTCGAGCATGAGATGCCGGAGCTGATGGGGTCGGTGGACAAGTATCTCGACATGCGGCTCGACCCGAACTCGCCGATTAGGTGATTTCGTCCTTCTCCCCTTGGGGAGAAGGTGGCGCGGCAGCGCCGGATGAGGGGGAGTTGGGATGGGCCAGCTCTCCCCAACTCCCCTCTCCCTTCCCACCGCAAGCGCGGCGGGCCCCTTCCCTCTCCCCGCAGGGGCGAGGGAGGTTACAGCGTCCAGATCGCGACGTTGGCCAGCAACACCGCAGCCATCACCAGCATCAGCAAGCCGTTCTTGCGGTCGCGCTTCTTCACGATCAACATGATCCCGCCGATGAGGCAGGCGAACATCCCCAGCATGGCGATGGCGGGCGCCGCGGCGGCGATCGAGGTCAGTGTGGGGTTCATGCGGCCATTACCTTTGCGTACGCAGCGAGGTCGACGTTGCCACCGGACAGGATGACGAGCAGTCCGGGTTCGAGCGCCACCTTGCCAGCCAGCACCGCCGCCAGCCCGACCGCGCCACCCGGCTCGATCACCAGCCGAAGCTTCTCCGCGGCCCA
>JAJNQF010000135.1 GCA_021154945.1 Sphingomonas sp. | reverse complement strand
CGAACCCCTCGAAGCGGTCCGACGGACAATAGCGGCTCGGCATCAGATACGGCGTCAGCTCGCCGTCGAGCATCCGCGGCGGCGTCGCGGGATACAGTTCGAGCTGCACCCGCTCACGCTTCACGGCAACCACGGCCTTATATTCGGCGGTAAAGCGGCCATGCCCACGCGACCAGCAGCGCTGGCCGATCCCGTCCTCGCCGCGCACCGCGCGGATCGGGCTGTCGGACCACAGAGTGAGGGACTCGGACTCGATCGTCTGGTCGGCCATCGCCGCCGCCTCGATCTGGAGGAGCACATCGGCGTCCCCGATGATCCCGTAATCCAGACGCACGTCGATCGAGAGCCGCATCGTGCGTCCCATTCCTGTGTCAAGGCCAAAGAAAAAGGGCCCGGCGGTGTCCCGCCGAGCCCTGCGTTCGTCACACCCTTAGCGGGCGTTAGTTGCGGCTGCTACCAAACAGACGCAGCACGAACATGAACATGTTGATAAAGTCGAGGTAGAGGCTCAGTGCCGCCATGATCACGACCTTGCCGATCATGTCGGTGCCGGCAACCTGTGCATACAGCGCCTTGGTGCGCTGCGTGTCGTAGGCGGTGAGGCCCGCGAACAGCAGCACGCCGACCGCACTGATCACCAGCTGCATCACGCTCGACTGCAGGAAGATGTTGATCAGGCTCGCGACCAGCAGGCCGACGACGCCGATGATCAGGAACGTCCCGAACGCCGACAGGTCGCGCTTCGTGGTGTAGCCGTACAGGCTAAGACCGGCGAAACCGGCTGCGGTTGCGAAGAACGCACCGGCGATTGACGTGCCGCTATAGACCAGGAAGATGGTCGACATCGACAGGCCCATCAGGACGGCAAAGCCCCAGAAGAGCATCTGCATCGTGCCCGTCGACATCTTGTTCTGGCCATAGCTCATGCCGAACACGATCGCGAGCGGCGAGAACATGATGACGTATTTCAGGATGCCACCGCTCATGAACACCTGGGCGGCAGGCGATTGTGCGCCGCCCCATGCGAACAGCATCGCGACGATGCCCGTCAGCAGGACAGCCGAGCCCATGTAGTTATACACGGACAGCATGTACGACCGGAGACCAGCGTCATAGGCCTCGGTACGCTGGCCCGTGGCCGTCGTTCCGAACGGCGCGGCGCGGGGCCGGGGGTCAGACCAATTAGCCATTGTGAAATCAGCTCCTTTGTCCGGCATAATGCCGGTTACGATGAATATCGTCTTTTACAGGACGCTTTTCAAGCTGAGTGGTTGCATCGGCGCCATGGTTCGCGGTTAACCTGCCGCACGACATGATCCGCCTGTTCGTCGCCCTTCGCCCACCGCCGGCTATCCGTCAGAGCTTGCTCGACATAATGGAGGGCGTGCCGTCCGCGCGCTGGCAGGACGACGAGCAGTTGCACCTCACGCTGCGCTTCATCGGCGCGGTCGAGCGGCCCGTCGCCGAGGATATCGCGATCGCGCTGAGCCAGGTCGTCGCGCCGGCGCCGCGCGTGTCGCTGACCGGAGTCGGTCGCTTCGAGAAGCGCGGGCGGACCGATACGCTCTGGGTCGGCGTGACCCCGCACGACGCCCTCGCCGCGCTCCACCGCAAGGTCGACCAGGCCTGCGTCCGGGCGGGGCTGGAACCCGAACGCCGCGCCTATTTGCCGCACGTCACGGTCGGACGACTGCCGCGATCGGCCGGGGTCGGGTTCGCGATCGACGCATGGCTGGCAACGCACGCCGCCCTGTCCAGCACGCCCTTCCCGCTACCCCATCTCGTGCTGTACCAGAGCCATCTGGGCCGCGACGGCGCGACCTACGAACCGGTCGCACGCTGGGCGCTCGATAGCGGTGACGGAACCTGAGCGACGGCGAAGGGTTCGCCAAGAGATCACGAGATCAACAGGGAGAAACGACATGCGGATTGCGACACTGGCACTGCTCGGCGCGGCGACGATTTGCCTCAGCGCCTGCGACAAGAGCGGCATGGACACGGGCACGCCGATGGCAGGCGGCCAGCGCGCCACCGCGATGCTCCAGACCGCGACCGGCACCGACGTCGGCCGCGCCACCGCCACCGAAGTCGCGGGCGGCATCCGCTTCACGCTCGACGCCAAGGCGATGCCCCCCGGCACGCACGGCGCACACATCCATATGGTCGGCCGCTGCGACGCGCCGGACTTCACCACCGCGGGCGGCCACTGGAACCCGACCGGCATGAAGCACGGCAGCATGAACCCGCAGGGCCCGCATGAGGGCGACCTCCCCAACCTGATCATCGGCACCGATGGTCGCGGCACGCTCGGCATCACGATCCCGGGCGCGACGATGGCCGGCCTGATGGACGCGGACGGCTCGGCCTTCGTGGTGCATGCGGGTCCGGACGACCTGATGACCGACCCGGCCGGCAACAGCGGCGGACGGATCGCCTGCGGCGTGTTCCAGGCGGGGTAAGACCCCAACTACCGTTCGTGCTGAGTAGAGACCGAGTAGCTTCGCAGAAGCGTATCGAGGGCTCGTATCGAAGCACAGGTTCCGCGCACCAACCTGTCCTTCGATACGCCGTCTCGATACGCTGCTACCGCAGCTACTCGACGGCCACTCAGGACGAACGGAAAGAGGCAGGCAGCCCGAACTAGGAAATGGGTCGATCCTCCCCCGCCAGGGGGAGGTGTCGCCGTAGGTGACGGAGGGGGAGGATGCGGAACCGCGGGTATCCCTT
>JAJNQF010000117.1 GCA_021154945.1 Sphingomonas sp. | reverse complement strand
GGGCCGGGCCGCGGCCGAGTGCTTCGCGCGCGACGGCGCGCGCGTCGTCGTGCTGGCGCGCGGCGAGGCCGCGATCGAGGAGACCGTGCGCGCGCTCGTGGCACTCGGCAGCCCCGACGCGTGGGGCGTGCAGGTCGACCTGCTCGACCCGCCGTCGATCGACGCCGCGTTCGACGCGATCGGCAAGCGCTGGGGCGAGCTCAACACGCTGGTGAACGCCGCCGGCCCCGGCGGCACGCGCACGACGTTCGACGGCATCCCCGACGAGGCGTGGCGCGAGGCGTACGAGGTCGGCGCGCTGTCGGCGATGCGCTGCGCGCGCGCGGCGCTGCCTCTGCTGCGCAAGGCCGCTTGGGCGCGCGTGGTGAACGTGTCGGCGCACTCGACCAAGCGCCAGAGCGAGACGCTCGCCGCCTACACCGCGGCGAAGGCCGCGATGACCAGCATCAGCAAGAACATGTCGCTGGTGCTCGCGAAGGAGGAAATCCTGGTGAACACCGTGTCGCCCGGGTCGTTCGCGTCGCCGAGCTTCAAGGCGGCGATGGCGCGGCTGCCCGCCGAGCGCGGGCTCGATCCCGAGAACCTCTACGACTGCATGCGCTGGATCGCCGAGGACTACGGCCACCCCGCGCACATGCCGCGCGCCGGCGATCCGAACGAGATCGGCCCGGTGATCGCGTTCCTCGGGTCGCGCGTGAACTCGTACATGACCGGGGCGAACGTCAACGTGGACGGCGGGTCCGACTTCTGCTGACGTGCGCGCGTCGTCGGACGTGCGTGTGCGGTTGCGATGCACGCGGAAGGAGCTGAGATGAGCAATCACGTCGCGGGGAAGTCGATCGTCATCACCGGTGCCGGCGGCGGATTCGGCAAGCTCGTCTCCGAGCGCGTTGCGGCGCTCGGCGCGAAGGTCGCGTGCGCGGATGTCGACGGCGCGGCCGCGGAAGCCGTCGCCGCAGGCATTCGCTCGACCGGCGGCGAGGCGCGCGCGTTCCGCGCCGACGTGTCGAGCATCGCCGACATGCGCGCGCTGGCGCGCGGCGCGGTCGAGGCCTTCGGTGCGATCGACGTCATGGTGAACAACGCCGGCGTGATGCCGCTCGCGTTCTACGCCGATCACGAAGCCGCGCTCGAGGCGTGGCACCGCTGCATCGACGTCAACATCAAGGGCGTGCTGAACGGGACGGTCGCCGTCTACGACCAGATGATCGCGCAGGGCCGCGGCCACGTCGTGAACCTCTCGTCGATCTACGGCAACTTCCCGGTCGTCGGCGCCGCCGTGTACGGCGCGACCAAGGCTGCGGTGAACTTCCTCTCCGAGTCGCTGCGCGTCGAGTCGCGCGGCAAGATCAAGGTCACGATCGTCAAGCCGACCGGCGTGCCGGCGACGAACCTCGCCAGCACGGTGGTCAACCAGGCCGCGGCGGTCGGCATCCTCGGGCAGAACCTGAACGAGTTCATGGAGATGTTCGGCCAGATGGCGGAGGGGAAGTTTCCGGCGGAGAAGCTCGATCCGGGCAGCATCGCGTACCCGAGCCTCGCGCCGGAGTTCATCGCGGACGCGATCGTGCACGCGATCGACCAGCCGTGGGGGGTGTCGATCGGCGACGTGACCGTGCGGGCGGCGGGGGATCACTTCATCCTGTGACCGCGCCGGCCCGCGCGTTGCCTGTCGGAGTCGGAGTAGTTCGGCAAGCGGAGCTTCGCGCGTTGCTTGTCCGGCGGGCCGGGGGTATGAGTCGGGGCACGCGGGCGTAATTCAGCGGTAGAATGCCAGCTTCCCAAGCTGGACGTCGCCGGTTCGATCCCGGTCGCCCGCTCGCTTCCGAAACCCCCGGCCGACGGGGGTTTCGTCGTTTCGCGCGTCAGTACTCGTCGAGGTGCTCGCGAACGATGACCTTGAGCATCGTTTGATAGCCCAGGCCCCGCTTCGCACCGAGCGCGCGCAGCCGGTCGACGAGGTCGGGTTCGAGGACGATCGACGTGGGGCGTGCACGCCGCAGCACGCGGGACGTGGCAGGGATGTCCGAGCCGAGATCGCGGCGCTGGAACTCGGCAACCTGTCGATCCGCGACGCGCCGGCGAGCCGTCTTAGGCTTGGCGGCAGGCTTCTTCATAGACCGATCTCTCCTTGCGCCGCATGGGGCGGCCGCTGATCGGGCGCAGCTTGTCGCCGCGACGGGTGAAGATCAGCGCGAGGTGGCGTCCGGTGTCCGTGGTACCCAGGACGAGCCAGCGTGGTTCGGAGTGAGATGGCTCGACGATCCTGCCGGCGAAGAGCAGTGGGTGACGCAGCATCGCCTCGATGTCGTTCGGCGCGACGTCGTGCTTCGCGTGCTTGGTCTGATTGCCATCGTCCCAATCGAAATCCTCCTCGTCGCCCGTAAGACGATCCAGCCAGGACGCTGTCTCGGGATCGTCCTCCAGGCGCATAGCTATCCAATAGCTATCACTGCGCGCCGCTCTCGGGCAAGATGCGGCGGCGTCACGTCGCCAGGGAGCAGCCGGAACCGTTCCGGCACGGACGGGTCGAAATGGATCGAAAACGCGACGGCGCGCGCAGCGACGACGAAGCTCCGGATCGCGTCCGTCGCTGTCGACGTGGATCCCTCGCGTTCGTGGGGACGCGCTGCCCGCAGCTTCCCAAGCTGGACGTCGCCGGTTCGATCCCGGTCGCCCGCTCGCTTCCGAAACCCCCGGCCGCCGGGGGTTTCGTCGTTTCGGCGCTCCACTCGGTCCTGCACGAGGTCGGCCTCGCTTGATCGCGATGTCAGAAATGACATACTCGGTCGGAGTGTCGAGGTCCGACAAGCCACTCGTCTGGCTGGCGGGGGAGATCAAGACTCCGCCCCTGTCCGACGAGGCGAGGATCGAGGCCGGGTTCCTCCTCCGACGACTGCAACGAGGAGACTTCTCGGCTTGCCCCATTCTCGACCGATGCCCGCCATTGGCCCGCGTTGTCACGAGCTGCGGATCATGGACCGAAACCAGACCTGGAGGATCGTCTACCGCGCCGATGCAGACGCGATCGTGATCGCCGAGGTCTTCAGCAAGAAGACGCGCGCGACACCTCGGGTCGTCGTCGAGAAGCAATGCGGCGGCTCGCCGCGTGCGACGAGATTGCGTGAGGATGCGAATGAAGGCTCAAAAGCGTGCGAAGCTGACCCGCGCGGGTTGGAAGGTCGGAGGTGCCGATGAGTTCCTTGCCCTGAGCCAGGAGGAGTCGTTCCTCGTCGAGATGAAGCTCGACCTGGCGGCGCGGCTCAAGGCGCTCCGCGCGAGTCGGAACATGTCGCAAGCCGAGGTGGCCAAGCTCCTCGGGTCCAGTCAGTCGAGAGTTGCGAAGATGGAAGCCGCAGACGGAACGGTAACTCTCGACCTCCTCGTGCGCGCGCTCCTCACCATCGGTCTCAGCAAGGCGGAGATTGCGCGCGCGATCGGTGGCAAGGCCTCGCGCCGCGCTGCGTGAGCGCCAGCTCCCCTGCCCGAACGAAGTCGGGACGATCAGCCCACCATGGAC
>JAJNQF010000110.1 GCA_021154945.1 Sphingomonas sp. | reverse complement strand
GGCGGTCTCGCGCGGGGCGGCGTTCGGCTATGAGGCCAAGCTGCTGCGATTGCCGCCCTTCCTTCTCACCGGCGGGGAGGCTGCGTGGCCGGACATCTTCGACGGCCTGCGACTGACCGGACATTTTCTTGCCCGCGACATCCTCGTCGACCGTCGCGCCGACCCGTTGGCGGCGCGCGACCGGCTGGTCGATCGCCTCAAAAGGGCGGTTGCGTGAGCGCGCACCGCCCGGCAAGGGGCCGCGCAGGAGGAACGCACATGCCCTTGATCGCGATACTGGCCGGCGACGGCATCGGACCCGAAGTCACCGCGGAAGCGCGGCGGGTGCTCGATACGCTCGGCCTCGACCTCAGCTACGAAGAGGGCCTCGTCGGCGGCGCCGCGTATAAGGCCGCCGGTCATCCGCTGCCGCCCGAGACGCTCGACCTCGCCCGCCGTGCCGATGCGATCCTGTTCGGCGCGGTCGGCGATCCCGACTGCGATGCGCTCGAACGCCAGTTCCGCCCCGAGCAAGCCATTCTCGGCCTGCGCAAGGACCTCGGCCTGTTCGCCAATTTGCGCCCTGCCAAGCTGTTCGCGGGCCTCGAGGATGCCTCCGCACTCCGTCCCGAGATCGCCCGGTCGATCGACATGGTCATCGTCCGCGAGCTCACCGGCGACGTGTATTTCGGCGCAAAGGGCATCCGCACCACCGCCGATGGCCTACGCGAAGGCCATGACGAGATGCGCTACGACGAAACCGAGATCGCGCGCATTGCCCGCGTCGGCTTCGAGACCGCACGCACCCGCAAGGGCAAGCTGCTCTCGGTCGACAAGGCCAATGTGCTGGAAACCTCGCAGCTCTGGCGCGACGTCGTGATCGAGATGTCGGCCGACTATCCCGATATCGAACTCAGCCACATGTACGTCGACAACGCGGCGATGCAGATGGTGCGCAATCCCGGCCAGTTCGACGTGATCGTCACCGGCAACCTGTTCGGCGACATCCTGTCCGACGAGGCGTCGATGTGCGCGGGCTCGATCGGCATGCTCCCGTCCGCCGCGCTCAACGACTCGAACAAGGGCATGTACGAGCCGATCCACGGCAGCGCGCCCGACATCGCCGGGCAGGGCAAGGCCAATCCGTGCGCCGCGATCCTGTCCGCGGCGATGATGCTGCGGCATTCGCTCGATCTGCCCGAAGCGGCGGATCGTATCGAGGCGGCGGTCGCGGCCGCGATCCTGGGCGGCGCGCGCACGCCCGATCTCGGCGGCACGCTGTCGACCCGTGGCATGGGCGACGCTATTCTCGCCGAACTCGGCTGAGCTTGTGATCGCCGACCTTCTCGAACTCGCGGTCGTCATTCCCACATTCAACGAGAAGGCCAATGTCCCGACGCTGATCGCCAAGCTCGACCAGGCATTGGCCGGGCGCAATTGGGAGGCGATCTTCGTCGACGACGACAGTCCCGACGCCACCGCCGATGCCGCCCGCGAAATCGCCCGGCTCGACAAGCGCGTGCGCGTGATCCAGCGGATCGGCCGCCGCGGGCTGTCGTCGGCGTGCATCGAGGGGATGTGCGCCACCGCCGCGCCAGTCGTCGCGGTGATCGACGGCGATCTCCAGCACGACGAGACGCTGTTGCCGGCGATGCTTGATTTGCTGAAGAACGAAGAGATCGACGTGGTGATCGGCTCGCGCTTCGTCAGCGGCGGCTGCACCGGCGAGTGGGACAGCGACCGCGTCGCCAAGTCGGCGCTGGCGACCAGGATGTCGCGCCGTGTTCTGAAGTGCGACCTCAACGATCCGATGAGCGGCTTTTTCATGATCCGCACCGAGATCGTCCGCCGCCTCGCGCCATCGCTGTCGGCGATCGGCTTCAAGATCCTGCTCGACTTGCTGACCGCCTCGCCGACGCCGCTGCGCTTCGTCGAGGTACCCTACACCTTCCGCTGCCGCACCGAGGGCGAGAGCAAGCTCGATCACGTCGTCGCGATGGAATATCTGATCGCGATCTACGACCGGATGTTCGGGCGGGTCGTGCCGGTGCGGTTCGCGATGTTCTCGGCGATCGGCGTGCTCGGCGTCGGTATCCACATGGCGGTGCTGACCGCGCTGTTCCTCGGGATCGGCGCGAATTTCCTGGTCGGCGAGATCGTCGCGACCTTGGCCGCGCTGACCTTCAATTTCTTCCTCAACAACGCGCTGACCTATCGCGATCGGCGCTTGAAGGGGTGGCGGCAACTGGTCGACGGCTGGGTGTCGTTCGCGGTGATCTGCTCGGTCGGTGCGGTCGCCAACGTCGGCATCGCCGCGTTCCTGTACGAGATGCGCGACGGGGCGTGGGCGGCGTCGGCGCTGATCGGCGTGCTCGTCGGCGCGGTGTGGAACTACGCGCTGTCCTCGAAATTCACCTGGGGGCGATACTGAGCGAGGCACTCGGCCCCCTCTCTTCGCACCCGCAAGGCTTGTCATCCCGGCTCCCCACCGGCAAAGCGGCGCGCATGAAGCGCAAGACCGGCCAGGATCGTTCGATCACTCAGCATTGGCGTCCCGCGACGCGCGCCATCCGCGGCGGCACCGCCCGCAGCGAATATGGCGAGACGTCGGAGGCGTTGTTCCTCACCTCGGGCTATTGCTACGACAAGGCGGGCGACGCCGCGGCGCGCTTTGCCGGCGAGCAGGAGGGGATGACCTATTCCCGCCTCCAGAACCCGACCGTGCAGATGCTCGAGGAGCGGATCGCCTTGCTCGAAGGCGCCGAGGCGTGCCGGACGATGGCGACCGGCATGGCGGCGATGACCGCGGCGCTGCTCTGCCAGCTCCAGACCGGCGATCACCTCGTCGGTGGCCGCGCGGCGTTCGGCTCGTGCCGCTGGCTGACCGACACGCTGCTGCCGAAGTTCGGCATCGCGACGACGATCGTCGATGCGCGCGATCCGCAGGCGTTCCTCGACGCGGTCCGGCCTGAAACAAAGGTGTTCTTCTTCGAGACCCCCGCCAACCCGACAATGGACATCGCCGACCTCAAGGCGATCTGCGACATCGCGCGCGAACGCGGCATCACGACGGTGGTCGACAACGCCTTCGCGACGCCCGCCTTGCAGCGCCCGATGGAATTCGGCGCCGACGTCACGGCGTACAGCGCGACCAAGATGATGGACGGGCAGGGCCGCGTGCTCGCCGGCGCGGTCTGCGGGACCGAGGATTTCATCACCAACACGCTGTTGCCGTTCACGCGCAACACCGGCCCGACGCTGTCGCCGTTCAACGCGTGGGTGGTGCTCAAGGGCCTCGAAACGCTCGATCTGCGAATCCATCGCCAGTCCGAGAACGCGATGAAGGTCGGTCAATTCCTGGAAGGCCGCGTACCGCGCGTGCTGCACCCTTTCCTGCCGAGCCATCCCCAGCACGAACTGGCGATGCGCCAGATGGACGCCTGCGGCCCGATCTTCGCATTCGAGGTCGAGGGGCGCGAGCAGGCGCATGCACTGCTCGACGCGCTGGAGTTGGTCGACATCTCGAACAACATCGGCGACTCGCGCTCACTGATGACGCACCCGGCATCGACCACGCACGCCAGCGTCTCGCCCGATAAGCAGATCGAGATGGGCGTGACCGAGGGCCTTCTCCGCATCAACGTAGGGCTCGAGGATGTGCAGGACGTGATCGACGACCTCGACCAGGCGCTCAGGCAGGCCGGCCTATGAAAGCGCTGTTCCCCAACGCGGCGACGACCGATGGGGTGACGGTGCGCGTGTCGGTCAGCTACCTCCCCGAACAGTCCGAGCCCGAGCGCGGCCGCTGGTTCTGGGCGTATCACATCCGCCTCGAGAACGAGGGCGCGGACACCGTCCAACTGCTCACCCGCCACTGGGTGATCACCGACGGCCGCGGCGCGCGCCATTCGGTCGAGGGCGAGGGCGTGGTCGGCGAACAGCCGGTGATCGAACCGGGCGCGAGCTTCGACTATGTCTCGGGCTGCCCGCTCGCGACGCCCTCGGGCGCGATGCAGGGGAGCTACCAGATGGTCCGTGAAGACGGCGCGGTGTTCGCGGTCGAGATCCCCCGCTTCTCGCTGTTCGCGCCCGCGGTGCTCAATTGAAGCGCACGCATCTTCCGCTCAACGGCCTGCGCGTCCTCGACGCGGCGGCGCGGCATCTGTCGTTCACCCGTGCCGCCGACGAACTAGCGGTTACGCCAGCGGCGGTCGGGCAGCAGATTCGTGCGCTGGAGGATACGCTGGGCGTCGTCCTGTTCCGGCGTACCACGCGCGGCCTCGAACTGACGCCTGAAGCAGAGGCCGGCCTCGGCGCGCTCCGCGGCGGGTTCCTTCAGTTCGAGGAAGCCGTGCGGGCGATGCAGGCGGGGCAGTCTTCCAAGTCTCTGACGATCGCCGCGCCGCGAGACCTGACCGAGAAGTGGCTGATGCCGCGCCTCGCGCAGATCGCCGAGGCCGATCCCGAATTGCGGTTCGTGCTGATCACCGCCGACGAGAATGTCGACTTCACCGAAGCCAATCTCGATCTCGCGATCCGCTGGGGCGATGGCCCGGGCGAGCATGAGGGCGAGGCGCTCGAATCCGAGGGCATGGTGACGATCGCCAAGCCCGGCACGGATAGCGACTCGGTGATCGCGTGGTCGGGTGAGGATGGCGTAGCGCTGGTCCGCGTCACCGACGCCGGGCTCGCGATCGATGCCGCAGCGGCAGGTCTCGGCCGTGCGACGGTGCCCGAACTGCTCGCCCGCCGCGATCTCGCGCAGGCCCGCGTCCGACTGATCGGCGAGTCGCAGCCGTCAAAGGGGGGGTACTGGCTGGTCGCGCCCCTTCCGCAGTGGCGCCAGAAGAAAGTCCGCGCGCTCGTGGATGCCCTGACCGCGTGAGGCAACCCGGACGCAGACCGCGGCGGGCCGGCGTATCGCCGGTGCTGAAGACGCGACGGCTGCGGTTGCGGCCGCTCGTCGAGGGCGATGCGCCCGCATTGCACCCGATGCTCGCCGATGCGGAGCTGATGGCCTATTCCGCCGATGGCCCGCTCGGCAGCGTCGATGACGTCCGCACCTACCTCGCCGAGGAGGCCGCGCCCGGCAACCAGCGCACCTGGGCGATCACCCGCGCCGGCGACGACCGTGCGATCGGCTGGGTCTCGGGGAGCGAGGCCGATGGAGCAGGGGTGACCGAGATCGGTTTCATCCTGGCGCGAGAGGCCTGGGGGCGGGGGATCGCGCGCGAGGCGGTGTCGGCGGTGATCGATCGTCTGTTCGCGGAAGGGCGCAAACGCGTGTTCGCCGACGCGGATACCGAGAATACTGCATCGATCCTGTTGCTGGAGCGGCTGGGGTTCCGCCGCGAGCGCCTGCTGCGCGACGAATGGGAAACGCATCTGGGGTTGCGCGACAGCCTGATCTACGGACTGTGCGCGGATAGCTGGCAGGCCGCCGGGCGGGCTTAGTCGCCGCTGCCGTTTCCACGGGTCCCACCACCCCGGCGAAGGCCGGGGCCCAATTGGCAAGGTGGATATAATGGAG
>JAJNQF010000102.1 GCA_021154945.1 Sphingomonas sp. | reverse complement strand
TACCGACGAACAGATCACGACGATCCTCGGAATGTTCGAGGCCGCCGGGCGCGCCGTGGGTGTGATCGGCTGACGCATCGATCCTCCCTGCAAGGGGGGGTGTCGCCGAAGGTGACGGAGGGGGAGGACGCGGAACAGAGGGTACCCTTTCCGCCCCCTCCGTCTGGCAAGAGCCAGCCACCTCCCCCTTGCGGGGGAGGATCGAGGATCAGCTAATCACCCCGACCGCACGGCCAGCGGCCCCGAACATCCCCAAAATCGTCGTGATCTGCTCGTCGGTATGCTCCGCGCACAGCGAGCACCGCAGCAGGAACGTCCCCGCCGGCGTCGCGGGTGGCCGCGCCATATTCACGTACAGCCCGCCCTCGAGCAGCGACTGCCAGATCGCGATCGCCTGTTGCTGGTCGGTCAGGATAACCGCGATGATCGCCGAGTCCGACGTCTCCGTGCCGAGCTTGAAGCCCATCGCCTTCAGCCCGCCGTGCAGCCGGCGCGCGTTCTTCCACAGCTGCGCGCGCTTGTCGTGCGCGGTCATCAGCTTGCGGATCGACGTCGCGGCGGTGGCTACCACCGAGGGCGGCAGCGAGGCGGTGAAGATGTACGGGCGGCAGGCGAAGCGCACCATCTCGAACTTCGGGTGGTTCGACACGACGAACCCGCCGACCGTGCCGACCGACTTCGAGAAGGTGCCGACGACGAAATCGACCTCGTCGGTCAGCCCCATCTCCTCGTATACGCCGCGGCCATTGGGTCCGAAGAAACCCATCGAATGCGCCTCGTCGACCAGCACCATGCAGCCATGCTTCTTGGCGACCGCGACCATCTCCTTCAGCGGGGCGATGTCGCCGAGCATCGAATAGACGCCCTCCAACACCACCAGCTTGCCGGCCTCCTTGGGCAGGCGGCCGAGGCGCTTGTCGAGATCGGTGACGTCGTTGTGACGGAAGCGTACGATCTCGGCATTGCCCTGCTTGCAGCCGTCGTAGATCGAGGCGTGGCTGTCGGCGTCCAGGATGACGTATTCGCCCTTGCCGGCGAGCGTCGAGATGATCCCGAGATTGGCCATGTACCCGGTCGAGAACACGATCGCGCCGGTCATGTCGTAGAATTCGCGGAGCGCCTGTTCGACGTCGATATGATCGTGGAACGTGCCGTTGAGCATCCGGCTGCCGTTGGTGCCCGACCCGAACGCGTCGAGCGCGTCCTTGCCCGCCTGGATGACATCGGGGTCGAACGTCATGCCCATGTAGTTGTAGGTCCCGAGCAGGATCGTGTCCTTGCCGCGGATCACCGCCTGCGTCGGGCCCTTCACCTCGTCCATCACGATCGCGAACGGATTGCGCACGCCACTGGCGATCAGCGCTTCGCGTTCGGCGATCAGTGCGTCGAATTTCGACATGAGATCGCGTTCCGGCGCGAACTCCGGAGCGTCGACGGGCAGGGCGTGGGCAGTGGTGGCGGCTTCGGTCATTCTATCGATTCCATGAAGTTGGAATGTGTATCCCAACCGTTCGTCCCGAGTAGCCGTCGAGCTTGTCGAGATGGCGTATCGAAGGACATGTACCTTGATACGGGCTCTCGGCTACACTCGATCCCTAATCGGCACGAACGGCAAGGGGGGTCAGGCCTTCAACTTCGCGACCGCGTCGACCAGCTGGCCGACCGTCTCGATCTCGGCCTGCATGTTCATCGTGATGATGATGTCGAATTCGTCCTCGATCGCGGCGACGAAATCCATGACCGTGAGGCTGTCCCACTCCAGGTCGCCCTGGAACGTCGTCGCATCGGTCAGCGCGACGCCCTTTTTATTGAAGGGCTCGATCTGCGCGGTGACGGTGTCGTAGATCTGCTGACGGTCGCTCATTATAATCCTTCCGGGTGTCGCCACGCAGTCCTGACAGGGAATTGCGGCGGCTTTTCGGCGCTATAGCAGCCCCGCCGCGCGATACCATGCGGCGGTTTGCGCGAGCGCCTGTGGGGTCGGGACCGAGGGCGTCCATAGCGCGGGCGGCGGCGGCTTGTGCGAGACCCAGTCGGGGTGGCAGAAATAGCTGACCCGGTCGCGCGTGAGCTTGGCCTTGCGGCGCCGGACGAGGCGGTCGACGGCGGATGCGAGCTTCAGGAGAGGGCGGGGCGTGGAGAACACCCGGACCGACTTGCCGACCGCCCCGTTCACCGCCGTGCCGATCGCGCGCGCGAAATCGCGGTTGTCCCAGCCGTTCGGCACGCCGTCGTCGGGCTCCATGATCGACGGCGCGTCGCCAATCTCGGCGAGCGCGAGCAATAGCGCGGTCAGGTCCTCGACATAAAGCAGCGAGACGCGCGTGCCGGCGGGGGGCATCGGTATGTAGCCCGACCGTGCCGCCTTGAAGACATCGAGCAGTTCGTGATCGCGCGGGCCGAAGATCGCGGGTGGGCGGACGATCGTCCAGTCCAGCCCGGATATCTGAACGCGCGTCTCCGCCTCGGCCTTCGACCAGCCATAGTTCGACAGCGCCGGCTCGCGCGCGGCGAGCGAGGAGACGTGGACGAAGCGGCGGATACCGGCGTGCTTCGTTGCCTGGATGATGCCTTCGGTGCCGGCGATATTGCCCTTGCCGAAGCCTGCGCGGTCCGTTGCGTTG
>JAJNQF010000099.1 GCA_021154945.1 Sphingomonas sp. | reverse complement strand
AGCCACCTCCCCCTGGCGGGGGAGGATTAAGGGCTAAGCGACTCCCGCGCCGCCCGTAACCCCGTAAACCTCACCGGTGATATAGCTCCCCTCCTGCGAGGCGAGCAGCACATACACCGGGGCGATCTCCACCGGCTGGCCCGGCCGGCCGAAATGGCTCTTCGACCCGAACGTCTCGACCATCTCCTGCGGCTGACCGCCGCTCGGCTGCAACACCGTCCAGAACGGTCCGGGCGCGACGACGTTTGCGCGGATACCCTTCTCGATCAGCTGCTTGGCGAGACCCTTGGTGTACGCGACGATCGCGGCCTTGGTGGTCGCATAGTCGAGCAGATTGTCCGACGGATCATAGCCCTGCACCGACGCGGTCGTGATCACCGCCGCGCCAACGGGCAGATGCGGCACCGCGGCCTGAACGAACCAGTGCAGCGCATAGACGTTGGTCTTCATCGTCTGGTCGAAATCGTCGGTCGAGATATCCGCGACGGTCGGCCGCGTCTGCTGGCGTCCGGCGTTGACCACCAGCACGTCGAGACCACCAAACGCATCGACCGTCTGCTGCACGGCCGCCCGGCAGAACGACTCGTCCTTCACGTCGCCGGGCAGTGCGAGCGCCTTGCGCCCCTCGGCCTCGATCAGCGCGACGACCTCCTTCGCATCGGCCTCCTCGGCGGGGAGATAGACGATCGCGACGTCGGCGCCCTCGCGCGCATAAGCGATCGCGGCGGCGCGACCGATGCCGCTGTCGCCGCCGGTGATGAGCGCCTTCCGCCCGCCCAGCTTGCCCGAGCCCGTGTAGCTCGTCTCGCCGTGATCGGGTTTCGGGTCCATCTTCGACGCGATGCCCGGTGCTTCCTGCGGCTGCTGCGGGAAGGGGGGCTGCGGATATTGCGTGCGCGGATCCTGCATCGTGAGCCGGTCGGCCATGGGAAGCTCCTGTCTGGGGGAACAGGGGCAACCGATGGCCGATCGATCGGGTTGCGCTCTACTTGAGCAGGATCAACGCCTTCGACAGCGTCATGTAGATCCCCCAGAGGATCGGCAGCCCGACCGCCAGCCACGCGAAAACGACCACCGGTGAGGTGCCGGCGTCCGCCGCGACCGTCCCGCCGGCCACCGTCTCGACCGCGATCGGCCTGTCGTCCGCGGGCATGTGGAACTTGGCTGCGACCGGCCGGACGAACAGGTTCGCGACGAACCCAGCGACGAGCATCGCCGCCAGCACCCAGAAGATCGGCGGATAGATATCGCCACGCGGCACGCCCGCCGCGATCGCCCGGTCGCGCATGTTCGCGACGAGCAATGGCCCGACAACGCCTGCTGTCGACCACGCGGTCAGCAGCCGGCCATGGATGGCACCGACATATTTCGTCCCGAACAGGTCGGCGAGATACGCCGGCGCCGTCGCGAACCCGCCGCCGTACATCGAGGCGAGGATGCAGAAGACCAGGATGAACAGGCCGAGAGTCGTGCCTGCCAGCGCCGGTGCCGCCAGACCGTAGAGCAGCGCGCCCGCGACGAGAATGGTCGCGAACATCGGCTTGCGCCCGATCCGGTCGGACAGCCACGCCCAGAAGAACCGTCCGCCGATGTTGAACAGGCTGATCGCGCCAACGAACCCTGCGCCGACCGCCGCCGCCGCCTTTTTCTGGTCGTCGTCGAACGCGGTGAACAGCACGCCCGGCGCATCGATCAGCCGTCCGCCGAACAGCTCCTGCAACATCGGCGAGGCGATGCCGATGATCCCGATCGAGGCGGAGACGTTGAAGAACAGCACCAGCCACACGAGCCAGAATTGCGGCGTGCGATGCGCGTTCGACAGCGCGACGTTGAAGCGGCTGATTGAGGCCTTGGCCGAAGTCGGCGCGGTCCAGCCCGCCGGCGCCCAACCCTCGGCGGGAACGCGGTAGCCGATCGCGCCGGCCATCATGAACACGAAATAGACGCTCGCGAGGACCAGGAACGTCTGCCAGACGCCGACGCCTGTCGGGCTCGCGAAATGCTTCATCAACAGGTCGGCGAGCGGTCCGCCGATCATCGCGCCGCCGCCGAAGCCCATGATCGCCATGCCGGTCGCCATCCCGCGCCGATCGGGAAACCATTTGATCAGCGTCGACACCGGCGAAATATAGCCAAGTCCCAGCCCGATCCCGCCGATCACGCCAGACCCGATCCAGATCAGCCAGAGCTGGTGCACCGACACGCCGATCGCGGCGATGCCCATGCCGCCGCACCAGCAGAATGCCGCGACGATGCCGGCTTTCCGCGGACCCGCGCGTTCCAGCCAGCCGCCCCAGATCGCGGCGGCGGCTCCGAGCACGACGAAGAACAGCGTGTACGTCCAGACGAGATCGCTCACCCGCCAGTCGCAGGTCGTCGTGGTCAGCGCGCCGATCAGCGAGAGGTTGGGGCAGACGACCGGGTCCGAAATCCCGATCGCACGCGACAGCGGCAGCCAGAACACGCTGAACCCGTACGCCATGCCGATGCACAGGTGAATCGCGAGCGCACACGGGGGCACGAGCCAGCGGTTGAAGCCGGGGGCGGCAACCGTGCGCGCCCGGCTGAGGAAGCCGTCCGCGCCCGAATCTCGTTCGCCGTATTCCCGCGTGTCAGCCATGCCGCCCCCGTTTATTCGCTTATAATCGGGGACGATGGCCGATCAGGCGGTGAATGTCACCTCGAGCGGTTCGAACCCATCGATCGTCGCGCGCACGGCTTGTCCCCGGCGGATCGGGCCGACCCCGGCGGGGGTGCCGGTGAAGATCAGGTCGCCGGGCGCCAGCTCGACGAAGGTCGACAGCGTCGCGATGATTTCGGGGACGCTCCAGATCATCATCGACAGGTCGCCCGACTGGCGAGTCTCGCCGTCGATCGCGAGCGCGATGCTGCCCGAGGCGGCGGGCACGCCCGGCGTCAACGCCGCAACGGGTGCGGAGCGATCGAAGCCCTTCGCCATATCCCATGGCCGCCCGATCTTCTTCGCCGCCGCCTGCAGATCGCGCCGCGTCAGATCGATGCCGACGCCGGCACCGAAGATCATCGCCGCCGCATCCGCGACCGCGACGTCCTTGCCGCCTGCGCCAAGCGCGACGACCAGTTCGACCTCGTGATGCAGGTCCTCGGTTTGCGGCGGGAAGGGCAGCGCGCTGCCGTTCTCCACCACCGCGTCGGCGGGCTTGGTGAAGAAGAACGGCTCCTGCCGGTCGGGGTCGGAGCCCATCTCACGCGCATGATCGGCGTAGTTCTGGCCGACGCAGAAGATCCGGCGAACCGGGAAGCGATCGGCCGAGCCGGCGATGGCGACGGTCGGGGCGGTGATCGTGGGAATGTGCATGATGGCTCCTTTTGCCGACCTACATCGACTGCGCGCGCATCCTTTGCAACGGCCGGTCGAGGCGCCCAAACCGGAACGTCTGTGGACACAACGGGTTACCGCTAGGCACTAACCGGAGATACCCCAATGCCCAGCACCAACCCCGTGCGGTTCGATCCGTCGGTCGAGACGATTGCGCCCGACGAGCAGGAAACGCTGCAGAGCATGAAGGACTCGTTCCAGGAAATCCTGGAGACCACCTCGGAAGATTACGGCCATGCGGTCCGGTCGGTCCACGCCAAGGCGCACGGCATCGCGCGCGGCACTTTCACCGTCGCCGACGGCCTTCCGCCCGAACTCGCGCAGGGCATCTTCGCGACGCCGGGCCAGCATGAGGCGATCATCCGCATCTCGACCAACGCCGGCGATATCCTCGACGACAGCATCAGCCTGCCGCGCGGCCTCGCGCTGAAGATCCTCGATGTCGAGGGCGCTCGCCTGCCGGGATCGGAAGGCGACACGACGCAGGACTTCATCATGGTCAACGGCCCGGCCTTTTCCGCGGCGGACCCCAAGTCCTTCGCTAAAAACCTGAAGCTGCTGGCGAAGACGACCGATCGGTTCGAGGGCGTGAAGAAGGCGATGTCCGCCACCTTCCGCGTCGTCGAGTCCGCGCTCGAGGCGGTCGGCGGCAAGTCGGCGACGCTGACCACGCTCGGCGGCGCCAAGCCCGTCCACCCGCTCGGCGAGACCTATTATTCGCAGACGCCGTTCCGCTTCGGCGAGTATATCGCGAAGGTCGCGCTGTTCCCGGTATCGCCCGAGCTGACCCGGCTGACCGGCGATCTGGTCGACATCACCGCACGCCCGGACGCCTTGCGCGAAGTCGTTCGCGAGGAACTGGTCGAGCATGGCGGCAAATGGGAGTTCCGCGTGCAGCTCAACACCGATCTCGAAAAGATGCCGATCGAGGACGCGTCGGTGGTCTGGGACGAGGCGGAGAGCCCGTTCGTGACCGTCGCCACGCTCGACGTGCCGGCACAGCTTTCTTGGGAACACGGCGTCACCGATCATACCGACGACGCGCTGTCGTACAGCATCTGGCACGGTATCACTGCGCATCAGCCGCTCGGCGGCGTGAACCGCGTGCGCAAGGACACGTACAAGCAGTCGGCGTACTTCCGGGGCAAGTTCAACGGTTGTCCGATGCACGAGCCGGCTAAGCTGGCCGAACTCGCCTGACATGACGATGGGGGGCCATACACTGAAGCTGTTCCACGTCAGCGACGTCCATTTCGGCGCGGAGGACCCGGCGGCGATCGCCTGGTTCTCCGATTGCGTGGCGCAGGAAAAGCCGGACGCGGTCATCATGACCGGCGACCTGACGATGCGTGCGACCAAGGACGAGTTCCAACAGGGTGGCGACTGGCTGCGGTCGCTCGGCGTGCCGGTGACGCTGGAGGTCGGCAATCACGACATCCCCTATTATTGGGACCCGTTCCGGCGGTTGTTCGCGCCCTACCAGCGCTACGCCGCCGTCGAACAGATGATCGAGAAGCCGCTGGAGCTTCCCGGCGTCACCGTCGTCCCGCTCAAGACGACG
>JAJNQF010000069.1 GCA_021154945.1 Sphingomonas sp. | reverse complement strand
GCAGCCCGCCTGTTTGCACCCTTCGGCGATGCTTGCGACGACGTCGGTCGCGACCGCGTTGTCGAGCTTGCCCGTGGCATAATAGTCGAGGAAAAACAGCGGCTCGGCGCCCTGCACGATCAGGTCGTTGGCGCACATGGCGACAAGGTCGATGCCGACGCCGTCGTGCTTGCCCGATTCGATCGCGAGCTTGAGTTTGGTGCCGACCCCGTCGTTCGCCGCGACGAGCAGCGGATCGTTGAACCCCGCCGCCTTCAAGTCGAAGAAACCGCCGAACCCGCCAAGATCGGCGTCGGCGCCGGGACGGCGCGTCGCCCGGGCGAGCGGGGCGATGGCGCGGACCAGCGCATTGCCGGTCTCGATCGAGACGCCGGCCTCCGCATAAGTGTAGCTGGCGGGTTTGTTCTGCTTGGAATCCATGGCCAGCGCGCCTAACGCTTCCGGCCGACAATTGCCATGATTTCCTTGTCGGGCATCGCACTTCGGGGCAAAGACCAGAGAAGATATGACTGCCGCCGCTTTCCCCCGTACCGCATCCGGCTTCACGCTCCGCTCGCTCGCACCGCGTGACTGGCGCTGGCCGGCGCTTTTCGGTCTGCTCTGCGCGATTCTGCTCGCGGGCATCGTCGAGGGGCAGATCAGCCGCGGCGACCGCGGCATCACCCCTATCAACAGCAGCGGCGACTTTCTGGCGAGCGGGATCGCGGTCGACGTCATCGGCGACAATGCCGACGACGCCCGGGAAAAAGGCTGGCGCGAGGCGCAGCGCAAGGGCTGGGCGCAACTCTACAGGCGGATCAACGGTTCGGACGGACCGGCGCTCGGCGATTCGGTTCTCGACGGCATCGTGACCGCGATCGTCGTCGAGGAGGAACAGATCGGCCCGCGCCGCTATGTCGCGAAACTCGGCGTCCAGTTCGACCGCGTCCGCGCAGGGCAGATCCTGGGCGTGAGCGGCCGCACGCTGCGCTCGCCGCCGCTGCTCGTCATCCCCGTCTATTCGATCGACGGCATCCAGCAGGTGTTCGAACAGCGCAGTGCCTGGCAGCGCGCCTGGGCCGAGTATAACACCGGGCAGAGCGCGATCGACTATGTACGCACCGCGGGCACCGGCGCAGATACCCTGCTATTAAACGCGGGGCAAACCGGCCGCCGCAGCCGCGTCTGGTGGCGCATGATCCTCGACCAATATGGCGCCGCCGACGTGCTGATCCCGATCGCGCGGGTCGAGTACAGTTATCCCGGCGGCCCGATCAAAGGCTATTTTGCGGCGCGTTTCGGCCCCGACAACAAGCTGATCGGTACGTTCACCATGACGGGCCCGAGCCCGGCGGCGCTGCCCGACATGATGCAGAAAGCGGTTGCGCAGATGGATCGGCTCTACACCGATGCGCTCGCCGCCGGCATCCTGCGCACCGACACCTATCTCGTGCTCGAAAAACCTGTCGAAAAGGAAGACCTGCCCGAGGAGACGACGGCCGACGAAGCCCTGCCGGTCGAAACCGACGGCAGCGCGACGACGGCGACCCCGGCGGCGGGCATCCAGAGCTTCACGGTCCAGTACAGCTCGCCCGATGTTGACTCGGTATCGGCGACCGAGCGCGCGGTCGCGGGCGTCGCGGGCGTCCAGTCGGCCTCGACGACCAGCCTTGCGCTCGGCGGCATGTCGGTAATGCGGGTGACCTTCCGCGGCGACCTCGCGGCGCTGAAGGCGGCGCTCGCGGCGCGCGGTTTCAATGTCCAGGAAGGCGGCGGCCAGCTCAGGATCAGTCGCTGATGTCGGCGCGTCCGGGACAATTCGCGCTGCCGCTCGACTGGAGCTCCGGCGGTTCGAACGATGGTCCGCTGATCGTCGGCGCGAGCAATGCCGATGCGGTGCGGTACCTCCGCCATGTCGCGACCTGGCCGGTGCGCTCCGCCGTGCTCACCGGGCCGCGCGGTTCGGGGCGCAGCCTGATGGGTCGGCTCTTCGCGCGCGAAACCGGCGGGCGCGTGATCGACGGGCACGACAGCGTGTCCGAGGAAGAGATTTTCCACGCATGGAATGCCGCGCAATCGTTGGGCACTCCGCTGCTGATCATCGCCGACGCGCCGCCGTCCGAATGGGGCATCGCGCTTCCCGACCTCGCGTCGCGGCTCCGCGCGGTCCCGGTGCTCGCGATCGGCGAGCCCGATGACTGCCTGGCGCGCGACCTGATCGAGGCGCTGTTCGCGCAGCGCGGGATGGCGTTGGCGCCCGGGGTCGCTTCCTATATCGTGCCGCGGATGGAACGCAGCTATGCCATGATCCATCGCGTCGTCGCTGCGCTGGACGCGGCGTCGCTCGAAAAGGGACGCGGCGTTAGCGTTCGTCTTACGCGTGAAACATTACTGTCACAGGGGCTGATCGATCCCGATCTCCTCGAAAGGCAGGACGCACCGAAATGTCGATAGGCGGCAATCCCCTTCGCGCCGACAATGACGCCGATACGGCGCAACCCTCGCTCGGCCCCGCGCGCTTCTTCAATCGCGAACTGTCGTGGCT
>JAJNQF010000005.1 GCA_021154945.1 Sphingomonas sp. | reverse complement strand
CAGCGGCGGGACCTATTACGGCAACCGGCGCATCGCCCGCCATGCCGTGACGCTGTTCGATCAGGACGGCAAGCTCGTCCTCGATATGGATACGCTGCGCGTCGCGGCGCGCTCGATCCTCGCCGAGGTTCTTTCGTGCCGGGAGAACCGCACCGACAGCGGCATCGTCGCCCGCGTCGCCGGTGACGTGGTCGGTGCGGACAACTTCCTGCCGAACATGGGCACCGACGACTTCTTGTCGTGCCTGTCGCGCACCGCGCTCGAAGGCTCGTGCAAGGACACGCCGGTTCTTCCCCGCCAGAAAGTGAAGGACACCCGCACGGCCTTGGTCGAGCACTTCAAGGAAGGCCGCTTCGTGCCTGCGGCCGCGCTGTTCGCTCCGGACAAGGCCGCCGTGTCGTCCTGGCTGGCGACGAACGCCGTCGCCGAAGAGGACGAGGCCGACGACCAGGTCGAGGACCCGGAAGCCGCGGACGGCGATGGCGACGACGCTTCGGACGCCGAGGCCTTCCCGGAGGCGGCGGAATAGTCCGCCCCCACCCAACGATCCGAATGACATCCCGCCGCCGGCTCAGCCGGCGGCGGTTTCGTTTCCACTCCCACGAACAGGAGGACGTCATGTCCGCACAGTCGATCTACGACCTCGCCCCGCTCGGGGCGATCATCCGGTTTTCCGACGGCATACCGCGGCCGCCGGAGCGGCATCGCAAGAAGCTCGCGGCCTGGGAACACCGCAACAGCAGCGGCCGCCTAATCCGCAAGCAGGCAGAACGCCGTGTCGGTAACACTGTCATCAGCGCGAGCATCACGCTGCATGCCGGCGACTACGGCGGTGGCGGTGTCGTGGTGCTTCGCGTCCACCGCACCTTCTCGGTCGACAGCGACCTGACCTTCGTCGTGACAGAATGCCCGAAAGTCGGCGCGGTGCGCGTGCTCGATCGGCCCGGCGACGATGCCGAGCTGGTCTATCTCGGAAGTCACCGCGCCGACGCCGAAGAATGGCTGACGCGGCACGGCTATCCGAACGCGGTCCTGCGCGCGATCTCGGCGGACGAAGCCGCCCTCCAAGGGAGGACGGCCACATGAGCACGCCCGCTCCCTCCACCACGATGATCGCGGAATCCGCGATCGCATTTCCGCAGATCGAGTTCGGCCGCGCGGCTGACGGTATTCTCGTCGCTCGCGTCGCCGACACCGCCTTCGCCATGCTGCCGGTGCGCGACGGCCGGCACTATCTCGCCACCGGGTGGCGCATCGGCCACCCGATGGCCGAGTGGAAGCGATCCGACTTTTACGGTCACGCCGGCGAGCTCGCCGACGAGGCGGCCTTCCGCGCCAAAATCGCGGAAAACGCCGAGCATCAGCGCGAGAATCGCGCGCTGAGCCGCCGCGAGATCAGTTCCACGGCGAGTACGCCGTGGGGCCGCTCCCAGCACGCGACCATCTACGCAGAAGGCGTCGTCTGCCATTCGCCCGCAGGTCATGGCGGCTTTCATCTCGCGGCCGCGCGCAACCGCAGCGTCCATTCGATGCTGCGCGCGCGGGGCGGCTGGTATGAAGAAGACGAGGGCTGGGCGATCGTGGCGGTCACTTTCCCGCATCTGTTCACCAGCTACGAGCGACGCTGCGCGGAGCGCACGATCAAGGATAGCTGGCCCGATGCCTGGGAGGTGATCTTCGGCACTGTGCTTCGCCCCTGCGAGTCCCGCGAGAAGGATCGGCGTGCCTTCGAGCAGGAGCACGCCGATGATTGGATCGTCGCGTCGGCGATCACGTCGGACCAGCACCCCGATTTCGTCGAGGTCGTCGCCACGCCGGGCGGCCGACGTGGCGCCGGCACCGAGGAGCGACGCTTTCTCGTCCCATCCGACGAGTACCGGATCGGTCGCTTCGGTTTCGTCGTCGATGAGACCCGCCACGCGGTCTATTCCGGGCCGTCGAGCTTCATCGCCTGGCAGGGGAGGACGTCGCCATGACGGCCGTTCCCCAACGCCTTGCTCAGCTTTCACGCATGGAGGAAGCGCGCCGCCAGACGCAGCGCCAGCTCGACATGATCGACAGGCAGATCATCCGTCGCATGACGGCGCTGATTCCACAGCTCGGTCGCAAGCGGTCCGGATACCATCGCGGCAAGCCGCCCGACTCGACAGCGTTCCTTGAGCGCTACCGTTCGAACCTTGCGGCGATCACGGCTGAGCGCCAGCCGGAGATCGACACCCTCTCGCGCAAGCTCGCCCGGCAGGATGCCGCGATCGAAGCGTTGCGGGCCCGATACGCTTCGGCGTCCGGTCAGGCTCGTGACAACCCGCAAGATGCGGATCGCCCGCACGACTGTCGCAGCCCAGCCGAGTGTCGCCCGGGAAAGCGGCAGGGCGCGGCGGCATAATAGGACCGTGCCTGAACTCGCGGCGCGCTTTGAGCCAACGTCTCGAGCATGGCGCGGCGACGGCGGTCTGGCAGGGCGAATCTTTCCGGCATCGCCAACCCGGCCCGCACCCTGTCGGCTCTCCCTTCGGGTTTGCTGGTCTGCGCCCCCGGCGGTCC
>JAJNQF010000478.1 GCA_021154945.1 Sphingomonas sp. | reverse complement strand
GAACGCGCGGTGGTGGTCGATGCGAATGTCGAGCGGGTGGTCGCTCGGGTGTTTGCGATTCAGACGCCTTTGCCGGCTGCGCGGCCTGCGATTCGGGGGGCGGCGGACTCGATTACGCCCGACCTCCGCGCGGGCGACTTTGCGCAGGCGATGATGGATCTGGGGTCGGGGACCTGCACTTCGCGTGCGCCGAAGTGCCTGCTGTGTCCGATCCGCGAGTTTTGCGAGGGGTTTGCTCAGGGCGCGCCAGAGCGGTTGCCGGTGAAGGCGAAGAAGGCGGCCAAGCCTCAGCGCTACGGGACGATCTTCTGGCTGGAGCGCAACGGGCAGGTGTTGCTGGTGCGGCGGCCGGATACGGGGTTGCTCGGCGGGATGCGGGCGTTTCCGACCGGGGCCTGGGGCGAGGCTCCACCCGGTTTCGAAGGCGCGCCGGCGCAGGCGGAGTGGCGGATGCTGGACGAAACCGTCGCGCACGGATTTACCCATTTCGATCTGCAACTGACGCTTGCGGTGGCGACGGTCGAGGCGCATCAACCGCGCATTCCAACGGCAAGCGAATGGTGGCCGATCGACGACCTGGATACCGCCGGGCTGCCGACCGTTTTCGCCAAGGCCGGGAAAGCCATTCGGAATTGGGCCACACGGAGATCTGCATGAAACTGGTGCACTGGATTACGGGCGGCCTCGCCGCATCGGCTGCCGTCGCGGCCTATGCCCAACAGGCTCGGCCCTCGCCGCAGCCGACACCGCAGCCCCGGGCGGCGCCGCGGGCGACGATCCCGGCGAGCGCGTTGCTGCCCGCCACTACCAAGTTGTTCGACAGCCTCGTCGCGCAGGACAAGATGCCGGGGATCGTCGGGGCGTTCGGTGTCGGCGATGGCCCGACGCTGTTCCCCTCGGCGGGCAAGATCAGTGATGACCCGAACGCGCCGGCGGCCAGCCCCGACTCGCTGTGGCGCGTCTATTCGATGTCCAAGCCGATCACCGGCATGTCGGCGATGATGCTGGTCGAGGACGGCAAGCTCAACCTCGACGATCCGGTCAGCAAATATATCCCGGCGTTCAAGGACATGAAGGTCGCGACCAGCCCCGACACCTCGCTCGCCACGCGGCCGGCGACGCGGCCGATCACGATCCGCAACCTGCTGACGCATACCGCCGGGCTCGGCTACACGATCGTCACCAAGGGGCCGCTGCTCAAGGAATATGAGCGGCTCGGCATCCTGCCGCTGTCGGTCAGCGCGGCGATGGAAGAGAAGATGCGGCCCGTCCGGCCGAAGTCGCTCGAGGAATTCGCCAATCGCGTCGCGACGCTGCCGCTGATCGCGGACCCCGGTACCAAGTGGAGCTATTCGATCGGGCTCGACGTGATGGGCCGCGTGATCGAGGTCGCATCGGGCATGAGCTTCGAACGGTTCGTGCAGACGCGGCTGTTCGATCCGCTCAAGATGAAGTCGAGCTTCTGGCAGGTGCCGCAGAGCGAGGTCGGCCGGCTCGCGACCAACTACGCATTCGTCGGCGACACGCGGACCCCGCTCGATCCGGCGGCGAACTCGGTGTTCCTGCAGAAGCCGAGCTTTCCGTACGGTGGCGCCGGGCTCGTGATGTCGGCGCGCGATTACGACCGGTTCCTGCACATGATCCAGGACGGCGGGACGCTCGGCGGCGTCCGCGTGATGAAGCCCGAGACGATCGCGCTCGCGACGTCGAACCTGTTGCCGGCGGGCGTGACCTATGGTGGCGTGAGCGGCGGTACCGGCGGCACGAAGGGGAGCAACATGGGCTTCGGCGCGGGCGGTTCGGTGGTGCTCGCGACGACGCCGAACGGGCCGGGCAAGGGCACCTATGCGTGGGGCGGTGCGGCGGGGACGATCGCGTGGGTCGATCCGCTGAAGCATTCGCGCGGCAGCGTGATGGTCAATTACTTCCCGGCGGACCGCATTCCGCTGCGCGAGCAAGTGGTCGCGGCGCTGATGCAGGACGCGGCGAGGTTACGCCGATGAGCGTGATGGAAGCACCTGGATTCACGGGTGGGACGCTCGATCGCTCCGATGCGCTGCGCCACGATCCGGAAGGGCTGGCGGCGGCGCAGCGTGATTGGCGCGCGCGATTGCTGGTGCTCGACGGGCTGCTGCCGGGCACGACCGACGACGGGCGTCTCGCTTGGACGACGATGGCGGACATGCCCGACGATGCCGAGCCGATCCTGCTCGGGCTCGACGAGAACGGGCGGCCGCATTTTGCGGCGTTGCTGAACGGGATGCGCGTCGACAATGCGCCGGCGATGCGGTCGCCTGCGCTGATGGCGGTGCTGGCGGCGCTCGCGCCGGGCGAGGCGGCAACTTATGCTGGCGCACGCAGTGTGATCGACTGGCACGTGCGGCATGGGTTCTGCGCGAAGTGCGGTTCGCCGACCGCAGTGTTTCGTGCCGGGTGGGCGCGGAAGTGTCCGAATTGTGCGACCGAGCATTTCCCGCGAGTCGATCCGGTGGTGATCATGATCGCCGAGCATGACGGGCGGGCGCTGCTCGGGCGCGGCAAGGGGTGGCCGCCGGGGCGCTATTCCGCTCTGGCGGGGTTCGTGGAGCCGGCGGAGTCGATCGAGGAGGCGGTCGCGCGCGAGATCCTTGAAGAGTCAGGCGTGCGAGTCGGCAAGGTGCGGTATGTGGCGAGCCAGCCCTGGCCGTTTCCGTCGTCGCTGATGGTCGCGTGCGTGGCGGAGGCCGAGGACGACGCGATCACGCTCGACGTGAACGAGCTGGAGGATGCGATGTGGGTGCCGCGTGAGATGGTGCGCGCGGTGTTACAGGGGGAAGAGGGACCGTTCCTGCCGCCGCCGCCTTATGCGATCGCGTATACGTTGTTGAAGGAATGGGCGGGGGATTAGGCGCGTCGCCAGCCAAGAGGGCAAACAGGCTCCCCTCCCTGCCAGGGAGGGGGGAAGACGGCGCCCCTACGCGGCGATCTTCAGATCCTGCATCACGTCCGCGGTGATCGACAAACTCCGCTTGCGCGCCTCATGGTCGTAGATCGCGCTGGTCACCATTACTTCATCCACCCCGGTCCGATCGATGAACGCGGCGATCCCGCGGGCGACCTTGGCCGGGCTGCCGACCGCCGAGCATTGCAGGACATGGTCGAGGATCTGGTTGCCCTGCGCGCCTAGCGACTCGCGGTAGCCGGCAAGGGGCGGCTTCATCTTGCCCGGGTTGCCGGTGCGGAGCGCGACGAACGACTGTTGCTGCGAGCTGGCGAGCAGTTCGGCTTCCGCGTCGGTTTCGGCGGCGAACACGTTAAAGCCGGCCATTGCGTGAGGCTTGGCAAGCCGCGCGGACGGGCGGAAATCGCGGCGGTAGATCGCCAGCGCGGCATCGAGTGCGTCGGGGGCGAAATGCGAGGCGAAGGCGTAGGGCAGACCGAGTGCGGCGGCCAATTGCGCGCTGAACGTGCTGGAGCCGAGGATCCACATGTCGACGTCCGCGCCGGCACCCGGCGTGGCGACGATGCCGGTCTGGCCGTCGTTGGCGAAATAGCTTTGCAGCTCCATCACGTCCTGCGGGAAGGCGTTGGCGTCGGTCTCAAGCGTCCGGCGCATCGCGCGCGCGACGCGCAGGTCCGAACCGGGCGCGCGGCCGAGACCCAGGTCGATGCGGCCGGGGAACAGGGCGTCGAGCGTGCCGAACTGCTCCGCGATCACCAGCGGCGCGTGGTTGGGGAGCATGATGCCGCCCGAGCCGACGCGGATCGTCTTCGTGGCTGCGGCGATGTGCGCGATCACGACCGCGGTCGCGGCGGAAGCGATCCCGGTCATGCCGTGATGTTCGGCGACCCAATAGCGCTGGAATCCGACGCTCTCGGCATGGCGCGCGAGATCGGCCGCATTGGCGAGCGATTGGGAGATGGTGCCGCCTTCGACGACGGGGACGAGATCGAGCAGGGAATAGCGTGTCATGTCCCAGAGATAGGTACCGAACGGTAGCTTATCCACCCTTGATGTGGATTGCGGTACTTTCGTCCGCTTGAGCAAGCGTCAGCCGGCTTGTCGCCACGCCTCGCGCTCCCTAGAGGTTCCGGCCGATGCTTGCCCGCCTAAATCACGTCCGCAACTGGATCTTCGATCTCGACAACACGCTGTACCCGGCGAGCGCGGACCTGTTTGCGCAGGTCGATCAGCGGATGACCGGGTTCATCCAGGATCTGCTCGGCCTCGACCATGACGAGGCGCGGCGCGTGCAGAAGGGGTATTTCCACAACCACGGCACGACTCTGTCGGGGTTGATGACCGAACATCACGTCGACCCGCACGCGTTCCTGGAGCATGTCCACGATATCGAGATGGACGTGCTGGAGCATGACGCGCCGCTGGTCGCGGCGATCGCCAAGCTGCCGGGGCGCAAGCTGGTCTTCACCAATGGCGACAAGCCCTATGCGCTCAAGATCCTCGACCGGCTCGGGCTGGGCGAGAGCTTCGAGGCGATCCACGACATCCATGCGATGGACCTGATGCCGAAGCCGCATGCGTCGGCCTATGCGGGCTTCTGCGCGGCGTTCGATATCGATCCGCGGGAGTCGCTGTTCGTCGACGACATGACGCGCAATCTCGCGCCGGCCAAGGCGATCGGGATGACGACCGTGTGGGTCGACAACGGCTCCGAGCAATCCCCCGGCGGCGCGCGCGACCACATCGATTTTACCGTGCCGGTGCTTGCGCCGTGGCTCGAAACCATCCTGGAGACATCATGACCTTGCAGACCATCATCGACGCCGCCTGGGATGACCGCGCGAACCTCGGCCTCGATACCAAGGGTGAGATTCGCGATGCCGTCGAGTCCGCGCTGGCGATGCTCGATGCGGGCACCGCGCGCGTTGCCGAGCCGACGGCTGACGGCTGGCAGGTCAATCAGTGGCTGAAGAAAGCGGTGCTGCTCTCGTTCCGGCTCAACGACAATGTCGTGATCGACGGCGGTTCGGCGGGGGCGCCGGCGTTCGACAAGGTGCCGTCGAAGTTCGCAGGCTGGGGCGACGTGGAGTTCCGCGCGGCGGGTATCCGCGTCGTGCCGGGTGCGGTCGCGCGGCGCGGGAGCTTCATCGCCAAGGGCGCGATCCTGATGCCGAGCTTCGTCAACATCGGCGCGTATGTCGGCGAGGGCACGATGGTCGACGCCTGGGCGACGGTCGGCAGTTGCGCGCAGATCGGCAAGAACGTCCATCTGTCGGGCGGCGCGGGCATCGGCGGCGTGCTCGAGCCGCTGCAGGCCGATCCGGTCATCATCGGCGACGGCGCGTTCATCGGCGCGCGCGCGGAAGTGGCCGAGGGCGTTCGCGTCGGCGAGGGCGCGGTGCTGTCGATGGGCGTGTATCTCGGCGCGTCGACCAAGATCATCGATCGCAAGACTGGCGAGGTGTTCAAAGGCGAAGTGCCGCCATACGCCGTCGTTGTGCCAGGCACGATAGGTGGGGTCGGTAACGTGACGCCCGCTTTGTATTGCGCCGTAATCGTCAAACGGGTCGACGCACAAACCCGCTCCAAGACCAGCATCAACGACCTGCTGAGGGACTGATCGGGTCGACAATGCTGCGCCTGCTGCCTATCCCCGCCGAAACAGTCCGAGGAGAAATATTTTGACCGCAGCCGCAAGCCAGGTTCTCGACCGCGTCCTCGTCCTCGAAATGGTCCGCG
>JAJNQF010000467.1 GCA_021154945.1 Sphingomonas sp. | reverse complement strand
AGGGAGCAGACGCTTACGCCGTCGCGGGCTGCTTCTTCGCGATCGCGCCGAGCAGGTCGTCGAACGCCTTCACGAACGACGCGACGCCCTCTTCGACCAGCTTGCCGGTCACGCCGTTGAGATCGAGGCCAAGCCGCTCGGCTTCCGCCAGCGCATGCTTGGCCGCATCGACGTCCTGCGTGATCGTCTCCGCGGCAGTGCCGTGGTCGCGAAACGCGTCCATCGTCTTTGGCGGCATCGTGTTGACCGTATCCTTGCCGATCAGCGTGTCGATATACAGCGTATCGGGATAGCTCGGGTCCTTCACGCCGGTCGACGCCCACAACAGGCGCTGCGGCTGCGCACCCTTGGCCGCGAGCGCCTGCCAGCGGTCCGACTTCAGGAAATCGAGATACCATTGATACGCCATCTTGGCGTTGGCGATCGCGACCTTGCCGCGCACCGCCTTCAGCGCCTCGGCCTCGGCATCGCCCTTCTCAAGACGCGCATCGATCTCCTTGTCGATCGACGAATCGATCCGGCTGACGAAGAAGCTGGCGACGCTGGCGATCTTGTTGATCGGCTGCCCCTGCTTGACGCGCTCCTCGAGCCCCGCCGCATACGCCTCGGCGACGCGGATATACGCGTCGAGCGCGAACAGCAGCGTGACGTTGACGTTGATCCCGCTAGCGATCGTCGACGAGATCGCCGGACCGCCCGCGAGCGTCCCCGGGATCTTGATCATCAGGTTCGGCCGATCGACCGCAGCCCACAGCTTCTTGGCCTCGGCGATCGTCGCATCGGTATCGTCCGAAATGTACGGCGACACCTCCAGGCTGACGTAACCGTCCTTCGCGTCGAGCTTGTCGTAGACCGGCTTCAGCGTCTCCGCCGCAGCCTTGATGTCCTGGATGGCCAGATGCTCGTAACGGTCGATCGTCGCCGCGCCGGGGTTCTCCTTGTCGTACTTCGCCAGCGTCGAATCATAGGCGTCGCCATGCCCCATCGCCTTTTCGAAGATCGACGGGTTCGACGTGACGCCGGTGAGGCCGTCCTCGTCGACCAGCTTCTGGAGACCACCGGCCTCCAGGAACTTCCGGTCGACGAAATCGAGCCAAACCGCCTGGCCGAAGCCTTCGAGATCGTTGAGCGCACCCATCACTTGGTCTCCATAACCTGGCGGGCGACCTTGACGACATTGTCGACGGTGAACCCGAACTTGTCCTGCAACTTGGCGAGCGGTGCCGAGGCCCCGAAGGTCGACATCGTCACGGTCGCGCCGTCGAGGCCGACATAGCGGTCCCAACCGATCGACCCGGCCATCTCGATCGCAACGCGTGCCCGCACTGCCTTCGGCAGCACGCTCTCTTTGTACGCGGCGTCCTGCAGTTCGTAGCGATACCAGCTCGGCATCGAGACGACCCGGCTCTTCACGCCGTCCGCCTTCAGCTTCTCGTGCGCGTCGACCGCGAGCGACACTTCGCTGCCGGTCGCGATCAGGATCACGTCGGGCGTGCCGTCACTGTCCGCGAGAATATAGCCGCCCTTCTCGAGCCCGTCGGCACTCGCGTACTTGGTCCGGTCGAGCGTCGGCAGCGCCTGTCGCGACATGATCAGCGCGGCTGGCGTGCTGGCATCCTTCAGGACTGCCTTCCAGGCAGCGACGACTTCGTTCGCGTCGCTCGGACGGATCGTGTCGAGGCCAGGGATCGCGCGCAGCGTGGCGAGATGCTCGATCGGCTGGTGCGTCGGACCATCCTCGCCGACGCCGATCGAGTCGTGCGTGAACACCCAGATCGCGCCGACTTCCATGATCGCCGACAGGCGCACCGGTGCGCGCATGTAATCGACGAACACCAGGAAGGTGGAGCCGTAGGAGCGCAGGTGCGACAGCGCCATGCCGTTGACGATCGCGCCCATGCCATGTTCGCGAATGCCGAAGTGGAAGTTCCGGCCGGCGTAGTTGTCGCCCTCGAACGATGGCTGGCCCTTGATGTCGGTCTTGGTCGACGGCGCCAGATCGGCCGAACCACCTATCAGCCACGGCACCTTCGCCGCGATCGCGTTGAGGACCTTGCCGCCGGAGTCGCGGCTTGCGACGCCCTTCGCATCCGCCTCGAAGGTCGGGATGTCGGCATCCCAGCCCTCGGGAAGCTCGTCCTTGAGTAGCAGATCAAGTTCGGCCGACAGCTCGGGATAGGCATCACGATACTTGTCGGTGAGCGCAACCCACTCGTCGCGCAGCTTGGCGCCACGCTCGGCGATCACGCCGTTGAAATGCTCGATCACGCCGTCGGGTACGTAGAACGACTTGTCCTCGGGCCAACCGTAAGCCTGCTTGGTGAGGCGGATATTCTCGTCGCCGAGCGGCTCGCCGTGCGCCTTCTCGCTGCCCGCCTTGGGGCTGCCGTAACCGATCACCGAATGCACGACGATGAAGGTCGGCTTGTCGGTGGTGGCCTTGAACGTCTCGATCGCGCGGGTCAGCGCGGCGGTGTCGTTGGCGTCGTCGACGTGGATGACGTTCCAGCCATACGCGTCGAACCGAAGCCCGACATCCTCGTCGAACGCGAGATCGGTCGCGCCTTCGATCGAGATATGGTTGCTGTCGTAGATCCAGCAGAGGTTGCTGAGCTTCAGATGCCCGGCAAGGCTCGCCGCCTCGGCCGAGACGCCCTCCATCATGTCGCCGTCGCCGCACAGCGTGTAGACGTCATGGTCGAACAGCGTGAAGCCGTCCTTGTTGTAACGCGCCGCAAGCCAGCGCTCGGCGATCGCCATGCCGACCGAGTTGCCGCAGCCCTGGCCGAGCGGACCCGTGGTGGTCTCGACGCCGGTGGTGTGGCGATATTCGGGGTGGCCGGGGGTCTTGGACGATAGCTGGCGGAACTGCTTGATGTCCTCGAGGCTGACCGCTTCCTTGCCGCTCTTCTCGCCGTCCGCGCCGATCTCTTCGATCTTGGCGAGGTGGATCAGCGCATAGAGCAGCATCGACGCATGGCCGACCGACAGCACGAAGCGGTCGCGGTTGGGCCAGTCGGCATGCTTGGGATCGTAACGCAGGAACTTCGACCAGAGCGTGTAGCCGACCGGTGCCAGCGCCATCGGTGTGCCGGGATGGCCCGAATTGGCCTTCTGCACCGCGTCCATCGACAGCGTGCGGATGGTATCGATCGCGAGACGCTCGGGGGAGCCGTCCTCGTGCAGATTGGGGTCCGCCTTGGGGGCGGCGGTTGCGGTATCGGTCATGGAAAAGCCTCGCTCTAGACTGTGACCGAACGCCGCGCATCCGATCTGGTTGCCAAGATAGGGAGCCTTTAGGCGGATGCACCCGTCCGTTCCAGTCGCGTAACGACGCCATTCGTTGCAATATACGCGGCGGAAACCTCGTCGAGGAACAGCCCGTGGCCGAGAATGCCGGGGATTGCGGAGAGGGTGGCGGCAGTTGCGCGGGGGTCTTCGAGGCTGGCGAAGTGGCAATCAATAACGAGATTGCCTTGGTCCGTCCGGTAGTTGTCGCGGATGATGGGGGCGGCACCCATGTCGGTCAGCACGCGCATGACATACGCGTTGGCGAACGGCAGCACCTCGACCGGCAGCTTGGCCGCGCCGATCCGCTCGACCCGCTTGGAGCCGTCCGCGATCACGACCATCCGTGCCGAGCTTGCGGCGACGATCTTCTCCCGCAACATCGCCCCGCCCGCGCCCTTGATCGCGAAACAGCGCGAGTCGACCTCGTCCGCGCCGTCGATCGTGAGGTCGACGCGCGCGACGGTGGCGAAGTCGAGGATCTCGATGCCGACCTCGCGGGCGAGTTTGCCGGACGCTTCGGAGGTGACGACCGCGCGGATGATGAGTCCCTCGGCGACCCGCTCGCCGAGCGCATGAATCGCGAACGCCGCGGTGGAGCCGGTGCCAAGTCCGACGAGCATCCCGGCCTGAACTTCTTGCACGGCAGCGACTGCCGCCACCTTCTTGTCGTCATCGATCATCGCAACCGCCCCAAAACATCCGTCCGTCATCCTGACGAACGTCAGGACCCAGAGCCACAAACGATCCCCTC
>JAJNQF010000458.1 GCA_021154945.1 Sphingomonas sp. | reverse complement strand
ACGCCTGTTCCGTGTCCTCCCCCTCCGTCGCCTACGGCGCCACCACCCCCTGGCGGGGGAGGATTAAAGGGCAGTCCCCCAAGTACGACCTTCGTCGCAGATGAAGCGCACCCTCACGAACGGTAGGACTGCTGTCCTGATAACGGGAGACGGACGATGGTTGCGAAATGGCTGCTCTGCGGAACGGCGCTCCTGATCGCGGCGCCGGCACTCGCGAAACCCGCCGCTCCCACCAAGTCCATCTCGGTCTATCTCACCCAGCCCGACGACCCCAGCGCGATCACCGTCAAGGGCGTCGGAGACGGTCGCGCCGACGACAGCGTCGCGCTCCAGCAGGCGATCGACGCGGCCGCGGCGGGCGGCCATGGCGGCGTCGTGTTCCTTCCCTCCGGGCGCTACCGGATCACCCGCACCATCTTCGTCCGCTCCGCCGTCCGCATCTTCGGCGTTGGCCCGACGCGGCCGGAGATCGTGCTCGGCAACAACAGCGTCGGCTACGCGTCGGGCGTCGCGGCGATGGTCAGCTTCACCGGCGAGGACCAGTACCGCGTCGGCAAGGCGCCCGTGCCGCCGCGTACCAGCGTGCCCTTCGACCCCGCGATCTTCGACGCGACCTCCAGCACCTTCTATTCCGCGCTCTCGAACGTCGATTTCCGGATCGGCGAAGGGAATGCCGGCGCGGTCGCGGTCCGCTTCCGCGTCGCGCAGCACGGCTATCTGCGCCACGTCGATTTCCACATCGGCTCGGGGCTTGCCGGCGTCTACCAGGCGGGCAACGAGTTCGAGAACCTGCGCTTCTTCGGCGGTCGCTACGGCATCATGTCGGAAAAGACCTCGCCCGCGTGGCAGTTCACGCTGATCGACTCCGAATTCCAGGGCCAGCGCGACGCCGCGATCCGCGAGCATGAGGTCGACCTGACATTGGTCAACGTCGCGATCCGCGACACGCCGGTCGGGATCGAGATCGACCGCGGCTATTCCGACTCACTCTGGGGCAAGGATGTCCGGTTCGAGAACGTGTCGCAGGCGGGCGTGATCATCTCCGCCGAGAACAGCGTGTTCACGCAGATCGGCTTCGACAATGCGGTGGCGTCGAACACCCCGACCTTCGTCCGCTTCCGCGACAGCGGGAAGACCGTGGCGGGGGCGGGGCCGCGCTACCGGGTCAGCGACTTCTCCTACGGCCTGAAGCTCGCCGGGCTGGGCGCGATCGGCGACTATGCGACCGACATCCAGATGGCGCCGCTCGCGCGCATGCCCGCGAGGCGGACCCCGGCGATCCGCGCGATGCCGCCGGTCCGCGACTGGGCGAACGTCCATGATCTCGGCGTGAAGGGCGACGATACCACCGACGACACCGCGGCGTTGCAGCGCGCGATCGATACGCACCGCGTGCTGTATCTCCCGGTCGGTCGTTACCGCGTCACCGACACGATCAAGCTGCGCCCCGACAGCGTCCTGATCTCGCTGCACCCCAGCCTCACGCATCTCTATCTCCCCGACGAGACGCCTGCGTACATGGGCGTCGGCGGTCCGAAGGCGCTGTTGCAGAGCGCGAAGGGCGGCAACGCGATCGTCTCCGGCCTCGGCCTGTGGACCGGCGGCGTGAACCCGCGCGCGACCGCGCTTCTCTGGAAGGCTGGAGAAGCGTCGATGGTCAACGACGTCAAGATCCAGGGCGGCGGCGGCACCGTGCTGACCAAGGGCAGCCCGATCGGCTTCGGCGATCCGCGCGCGCGCTTCGACGGGCAGCACCCTAGCATCTGGGTGACGGACGGCGGCGGCGGTACCTTCGCGGCGATCTGGTCGCCGAACACCTTGGCGTCGGCCGGCTTCCACGTCTCGAACACCAAGACCCCGGGCTACGTCTACGAACTGTCGGCCGAACACCATTATCGCGCCGAGATCGTCCTCGATAACGTGGAGAACTGGGAGTTTCTGGCGCCGCAAACCGAGCAGGAGGTGCGCGACGGCGTCGATGCGATCTCGACCGAGATCCGCAATTCGCGCAACATCCTGTTCGCCAACTACCATGGCTATCGCGTAACGCGCACGATCAAGCCGATGGACGCCGCGGTAAAGCTCTACAACTCCGGCGATATCCGCTTCCGCAACGTCCATGTGAACGCCGAAAGCGGTTTTGCCAGCTGCGACGCGAAAGGCTGCGGCACGTATTTGCGTGCGAGCAAATTCCCGTTCGAGAACGCGATCAAGGACATGACCCGCCAGCAGGAGGTGCGCGAGCGCGAGTTCGCCAGGCTCGACGTGCCGGCCGCCCCCGCGACCGCAGCGACCCAGCCCGCGATTCCCGTGTCGCCGGGCGTCGAAAAGCTCGCCGACGGCTTCTATTCGATCGCCGGCGGATCGATCGATGCGAAGGGGAAATTGTATTTCATCGATCGCCAGTTTCAGCGGATCCATGGCTGGACCAAGGCCGAAGGGTTGTCGATCGTCGCGGATGCGCCGCTCGACGCGGTGAACCTCGCGGTCGATCGTTCGGGCAAGCTGCTCGTCCAGTCCTCCGCCGGGCGCGACGGGACCGTCTACAGCATCGATCCCACCAAGCCCGCCGAGGTCACGGTCATCGCTCCGACCGCCGCCGGCCCGCACCGCGGCGCGGCCACCCTGCTCCCCGTCAACGTCTGGGCGAACGGGGAGTTCGCAGACCGGATCGATCCGGCGACCTATACCTACCCGACGATGGCGGACTTCTTCACCACCAAGATGGGTGAGGCCAAGCCGCAGGAATATGTCTCGCCCGACGGGTCGCTGGTGCTCCCCGCGTTCCGCGTCTGGAACCAGGGGCCGGACGATCACCGCGGCTGGCGCTGGTCCGACACGCTCGACAGCTACGGCTTCGTCGCCGCCGCGCCCGGCGAACGCGTCGTCCTGACCAACGCCTCGGAGAACCGGACCTATAGCGGCGTCGTCGGCGATCAGGGCCGCCTGACCGACCTCAAGGTCGTCGCCGATCGCGGCGGCGAGAGCGTCGCGCGCGATGCCGCCGGCAACCTCTACGTCGCCAACGGTCAGGTGTTCGTCTACGCCCCCGACGGCACGCTGGCCCGCCGCATCGACGTCCCCGAACGTCCGCTACAGCTCGTGATCGGCGGTGCCGACCGCCGCACGCTGTTCATCCTCACGCACCACGCATTGTACGCGGCCGGGATCTAGAACCCCCTGCTATCGAAACAGGGCGAGGGGTATGGCCTCGCCCATCGCACGGTATCCGGCCTCGGACGGGTGAAGATGGTCGCCCGAATCATAGCGGGGCGCCAGTCGGTCGGGGTGCGCCGGATCTCGCATCGACCGGTCGAAATCGATCACCGCGTCGAACACGCCGGCGGTGCGGATGAACGTGTTGATCGCCTGCCGATCGGCCTCGTTGGCGGCGTCGGGGTGGTAATAGCTGTTGCCCCCGAACGGCATGACCGTGCCGCCGATCACCTTGATCCCGTGCGCATGCGCCCGCGCGACCATCTGCGTGAAGCCGGCCTTGAGCTGCGCGACCAGCGCGGCGTGCTGCGCGGGCGTGGCAGGCGCCTCGCGGGTCAGCACGCCGAGATCGTTGATACCCTCCAGCACGATCACCCAGCGCACGCCGCTGCGCGCGACGACATCGCGATCGAAGCGCGCGAGCAGATTGGGACCGAGACCGTCGAGCAGGATGCGATTGCCGCCGATTCCCGCATTGACGACGCCGATCGTCTGCGTTGCAGGGCGCGCGCGCAGCCTTTGCGCCAGCACGTCGGTCCAGCGGGTGTTGCGCTCGGGCTTCACGCCGTACCCGTCGGTGATCGAGTCGCCGATCGCGGCGATCGTACCCGCGGCCGGCGCCCCCGCGACCTCGACATCCGCGAGCGCGTACCAGTGGGTCGTCGGCGTCGCACCCGCCAGCGTCCCGTCCGCAACCGCATTGCCAGCCAGCGTGAAACTCGTCGCACGCGAGCCGGGATGCCCGGTCTGCGGGCTGGCGGCGTCCGGCAGATACAGGCTGACGGCGAGATCGGCCCCGGCTGCGACACCGAGCGCGACCGGGTCGCTGTAGATTTCCGCGCCGGCGGGGATCACCGCGTCGCCCTGCCCCGAGAAGGTCAGCCGAGCGCCGCCTTCGATCCGCGGCGTGCCGGGCGCGACCGACCGGGCAAGGTGCGCCCCGCCGATCGCCAGCGGACGCGTACCGAATGCGTTGGAGAGCCGGATGCGCACGCGCTCACCGCCGGCCGAAACCCGCACGACCTGCCGCAGCGTGATCGAACCAGCGCGATCGGCAGGAAGTGCATTGTCCCCCTCGGCGATCATCTGCGACGATCCCCAGGTCGCGATCCATTGCGTGTTTCTTGCCGGCGCAGTGTCCCGCGCACCTGCGCCCGTCACGATCAGGGCGCCCAACATCAGCGCTACCGGCCACCGTCTCGTCATCGCGTCCTCCTCCTCCTCCTCTTCTGTCGCGTCAGCGCATCGTTATGGCGGGGTTATTGCGGGTTGCCGGGCGCGTACGGAAAGTGCTGCGCCTTATACCAGGCCAGATCATGCGCGGGGGCCGCCGCTCCCGCCGGCAACGGGCGTCCGTTGACCGACATCCAATAGGCGAGGCTCGCATCGCGCCACCACCGTGCCTCGCGCTCCTGCACCGCCAGATAGGTCGCGGTCTTGGCCCAGCGCTCGGCATCGATCTGCGGCTTCAGCGCATTCCACCGCCGGCGCATGTCCGCGACATACGCGACGCCCGAATCGTAATCATGGACCATCTCCGCCCATAATGTCCGCCCGGACGCCATGCGCCGATCCCACGAGACATGGTGGAACCACAGCAACTCGCGCTCCGGCGTCGTCGCCGGATCGGCGAGCGTGCGGGCGAGGGCAGGGGCGTATTGCGCCACCGCGTTGCTGCCCGTCTTCGTCCGGTCGAAGCCGATCCCGGCCTTGTCTGCGCGGTGGTAATAGACCGGGTTCCATTCGGGGCGCTTCAGGTCGGCGATCCAGGGCGCGGGACCGTAATGATGCCCCGTCGCCATGAGGTGCGCGAGCCCCAAGGGCGTCATGTAGTCGACCACCGCCTCGCGCGATCCCATCATCATGGCGACCACCGGATCGACGATGCCGGGGGAGGGCGCGAACGTCATCGCCGCCCATTCGCGCGCGACCGGTGCGGCGCCGAGCGTCGGATCCCACGCCATCCGCCCGAACGCGTACCAGTTAGCCTGGTTGAACGTCGAGCCGGCCCAGTCGCGGTCGCGACCGATATTAGCGACACCCGCCATGCCGGTCAGATTGTGGCCTTCGACCGAGCCGTCGACGACGTCCGCGACGGTCTCGCCGGGCTTTTGCATCGTCTCGCTCGCCAGCGTCTCGGCGAACATTGGCCCGAGATAGGCGAGGTGCGTCGCGAAGCCGAGATACTCCTTGGTGATCTGGAATTCGATCATCAGCGGCGTTTTCGGCATCGCGCCGAACAGCGGGTGGAACGGCTCGCGCGGCTGGAAGTCGATCGCGCCGTTCTTGACCTGGACGATGACGTTCTTGGCGAACGTGCCGTCGAGCGGCTTGAACTCGGTATAGGCCTGTTTGGCGCGGTCCTCCGGGTCGGTCTCGGCATAGACGAACGCGCGCCACATCACGATTCCGCCATGCGGCGCGACCGCGGCGGCGAGCATGTTGGCGCCGTCCGCATGGCTGCGATGATAGTCGCGCGGGCCGGGCTGGCCCTCGCTGTTCGCCTTCACCAGGAAGCCGCCGAAATCGGGAATGCTGCGGTAGATCTCGTCGGTCTTCGCCTTCCACCACGCCGCGACCTGCGGGTCGAGCGGATCGGCCGTCTTCAGCCCACCGAGTTCGATCGGCGCCGAGAACCGCGCCGACAGATACACCTTGATCCCGTACGGCCGGAACACGTCGGCGAGCGCGGCGGCCTTCGCGATATACGGCGCGGTCAGGCTGTCGGCCTTCGCGTTGACGTTGTTGAGGACCGTGCCGTTGATCCCGATCGACGCATTGGCGCGCGCGTAATCGGTGTAGCGCGGATCGCGGAAATCGGGGAGCGTCCACCAGTCCCATAGCGACACGCCGGCATAGCCGCGCTCGACCACGCCATCCAGATTGTCCCAATGGTTCAGCACGCGCAGTTTCACGCGCGGAGTCGATGTCAGGGCGATCCGGTCGAGGCTGCCACCGGTCTGGAGGTGTCGCAGCAGCGCGAAGCTGCCATAGAGCACGCCGCGATCGGTGTTGGCGGTGACGAGCAGGACACGGCGATTGCCGAGCGTGACGAGTCCGACCCGGTATCCCTCGTCGCCGAGCGCGGCCAGGGGCAAGCGAAGTGCCGCGACATCGCGATCGTTGGCGGTGGCCAGCAGGATCGGCGGCGTGCTCGTCCCGAACAGCCCCGCGCCGCGCCGCAATTCCTCCGCCGCCACGCGGAGCGTTGGCGTATCGCCGCGCGCTTCGACCGTCGGGGCATTCCGCGCAGGCGTCGTCGCCGGGGCGTGATAGCGCATCCAGAGGTCGTAGCCGTCTTCGGCCCGCGCCGGTCCGGTCAAACCAATTACTGCCCCGAACAGCAGCGCGAACTTACCGATCCATCGGCCGAATTGCGTCATAATCCTCTCCCGCCGTTCCGCGCCACATTGACAGGATCGCGGATGATCAGCCATGTTATCGCTATCACGACGACGGCTTCGACAGCAATGCCGCGTTTCATATTAGGAGATAATCGTGGCCGATACGACGACAGAAACGATCGCACCGACCATCATGCCGACCCGGCGCGACCTTTTCGGGCTGCTCGGCTCGGTCTCGATCGTGGGGCTCGTTCCCGGTGTTGCGCAGGCCGCGGCGGCGACCCCGATCTACCGTGACGCACGCGCGCCGGTCGATCTCCGGGTCCGCGACCTGATGGCGCGGATGACGCTCGAGGAAAAAGTTGGCCAGACCATTTCGCTGTGGGCGACCAAGGCGGACGTGATGACTGTCGGCGGCCTGACGTTCGATCCGGCGCGCGCGACGGCGGCGTATCCGGCGGGCTTCGGCCAGGTGACGCGCCCGTCCGATCTGCGCGGCGGGCCATCGGTGGCGGCGGTGGCAGGCGGCACCGGTGCACGGTTCCGCGGCTCGGCGTCGACGATCGCGTTCGTCAACGCGGTCCAGCGCTGGGCGAAGGGCACCCGCCTCGGCATCCCGGTGATTTTCCACGAGGAATCGCTGCACGGCTACATGGCGCCCGACGCGACGATGTTCCCGCAGGCGATCGGCATGGCAGGCAGCTTCGACCGCGACCTGATGCGGCGCGCGCAGGTGATCATCGGTCGCGAAGTGCGCGCGCATGGCAGCCACCTCTCGCTGTCGCCGGTCGTCGATATCGCGCGCGACCCGCGCTGGGGTCGGATCGAGGAGACGTTCGGCGAGGACCCGTATCTGTGCGGCGAGATGGGCGTCGCCGCGGTCGAGGGGCTGCAGGGCGACAGCACCACCCTCGCGCCCGGCAAGGTGTTCGCGACGCTGAAGCACATGACCGGCCACGGCCAGCCCCAGGCGGGCAACAATATCGGCCCGGCACCGATCGGCGAGCGCGAACTGCGCGAGAGCTTCTTCCCGCCGTTCCGCGCGGTCGTGACGCGCACCGGGATCGGCGCGGTGATGCCGTCGTACAACGAGATCGACGGCGTGCCGAGCCATGCGAACACATGGCTGCTCGGCGACGTGCTGCGCGGCGAATGGGGCTTTTCGGGCGCGATCGTCAGCGATTACGGCGCGATCGAGGAACTCGACACGATCCATCACATCGCGCCCGACCTCGCCGGCGCGGCGCGGCTGGCGCTGGAGGCGGGCGTCGACAGCGCGTTACCCGACGGGATCGCGTTCCGGACGTTGCCCGCGCAGGTACGCGCGGGGACCGTGCCGATCGCAGCGGTCGACGCGGCATGCGCGCGGATGCTCGCGCTGAAGTTCCGCGCCGGGCTGTTCGAGGAGTCGGCGGTCGACGCCCGCGCAGCCGCTCGCCTGACCGGTAACGCAGAAGCGCGCGGCGTCGCGCTGGAGGCCGCCCGCAAATCGATGTGCCTGCTGACCAACGACGGCACGCTGCCGCTCGCGCCCAAGGGCAGGATCGCGGTGATCGGCCCGAACGCGGCGATCGCGCGGCTCGGCGGCTATTCCGCGCCGCCCCGCCAGACGGTGTCGCTGCTCGACGGCGTGCGCGCGTTGGTCGGCGGCGGCGCGACGGTCCTCCATGCGCAGGGCGTGTTCATCACCCAGAGCGAGGACCGGTCGCAGGACGAGGTGTTGCTGGCCGATCCCGCGAAGAACCGCGCGCTGATCGCCGAGGCGGTCGAGGTCGCGCGCGGGGCCGATACGATCATCCTCGCGATCGGCGATACCGAGCAGACCAGCCGCGAGGGCTTCTCGGCGAATCACCTCGGCGATCGCACCACGCTCGACCTGTTGGGTGAGCAGAACGCGCTGTTCGACGCGCTGCATGCGCTCGGCAAGCCGATCGTCATCGCCGCGATCAACGGCCGTCCGCCGAGCTGGCCCAGCGTGATCGCGAAGGCGAACGCGGTCCTCGAATGCTGGTATCCGGGGCAGGAGGGCGGCACCGCGATGGCCGAGGCGCTGTTCGGGCGGATCAATCCCGGCGCCAAGCTGCCCGTGACCGTGGTGCGCGAAGTCGGTCAGGTGCCGTTCTATTACAACCGCAAGCCCTCGACGCAGCGCGGCTATCTGTTCGCGGAGACGGCACCGCTGTTCCCGTTCGGCCACGGCCTCAGCTACACGCGCTTCGACGTCAGCGCACCGCGGCTTTCGGCGGCGAAGATCGGCATCGCGGGCAGCGTCGGGGTCGAGGTCGACGTCGCCAATATCGGGCAACGTGCCGGCGACGAGGTCGTGCAGGTCTACGTCCGCGACCAGGTATCGTCGGTCGCGCGCCCGGTGATGGAATTGAAGGGCTTTGAACGCGTGACGCTGGCGCCCGGCGAGCGGCGGACTTTGCGCTTCACGCTCGGCCCCGACGCGTTCGCTTTGTGGGACGTCGACATGCGCGAGATCGTCGAGCCGGGCCTGTTCACGATCATGGCCGGCCCGAGTTCGGCACAGCTGAAATCCGCCATCCTCGAAATCGCCTGAAGGATCCGCGATGCCCAGAATCGTTTCCGCTCGCGTCATCGTCACCTGTCCGGGGCGCAATTTCGTCACGCTGAAGATCGAATGCGACGACGGCACCACCGGGCTCGGCGACGCGACGCTCAACGGCCGCGAGTTGAGCGTCGCGAGCTACCTGACCGATCATGTCGTGCCGTGCCTGATCGGCCGCGATGCGCACCGGATCGAGGATGTCTGGCAGTATCTCTACAAGGGCGCGTACTGGCGGCGCGGTCCGGTGACGATGGCGGCGATCGCCGCGGTCGACACCGCCTTGTGGGACATCAAGGGCAAGCTCGCCGGCATGCCCGTGTACCAGTTGCTCGGCGGCGCGGCGCGCGATGCGTGCATGGTCTACGCGCACGCCAACGGCACCACGATCGAGGACACGATCGCCGTCGCCAGGGCGGAGCAGGCCAAGGGCTACAAGGCGATCCGGCTGCAATGCGGCGTGCCGGGGCTCGCCTCCACCTACGGCGTCGCCAAACATGGCGCGCGCTACGAACCCGCCGATGCGGACCTGCCGAGCGAGAGCGTGTGGTCGACCGAGAAATACCTGCGCGTCGTGCCCGAACTGTTCAAGGCGGCACGCGAGGCAATGGGCTGGGACGTCCATCTGCTCCACGACATCCACCACCGCCTGACTCCGATCGAGGCGGGGCGGCTCGGCAAGGCGCTCGAGCCGTATAACCTGTTCTGGATCGAGGATCCGACGCCGGCCGAGAACCAGGAGGCGTTCAGGCTGATCCGCCACCACACGACGACGCCGATCGCGGTGGGCGAGGTGTTCAACTCGATCTGGGACGCGAAGGACCTGATCCAGAACCAACTGATCGACTATATCCGCGCGACCGTCGTGCATGCCGGCGGCATCACGCACCTGCGCCGGATCGCGTCGCTCGCCGACCTGTATCAGGTGCGGACCGGCTGCCATGGCGCGACCGACCTGTCGCCGGTGGCGATGGCGGCGGCGCTGCATTTCGGGCTGTCGGTGCCCAATTTCGGCGTGCAGGAGCATATGCCGCACACCGACGAGACCGATGCGGTCTTCCCGCACGCGTATAGCTTCGACGACGGCATGATGCATCCGGGGGAGGCACCGGGGCTCGGCGTCGACATCGACGAGGATCTCGCCGCGACTTACGACTATAAGCGGGCTTATCTGCCGGTCGCGCGTCTCGAGGATGGCACGCTGTGCAACTGGTGAACGGGGCCCCCGCCGCTGCAGCACTCGAGAAACCACGTGGCAAAGTCCGCTGGATCGTCTGCGCGCTGCTCTTCGCCGCCGTCGCGCTGAGTTATATCGACCGGCTCGTCTTGCCGGTGCTCAAGCCCGAACTTCAGGCGCGCTACAACTGGAGCGAGCAGGGCTATGCCGATCTCGCGATCGCGTTCCAGGCCGCATACGGCATCGCCTATGTCCTGTTCGGGCGGTTCGTCGACCGGGTCGGCGCCAAGATCGGCTATGCGGTCGCGGTGACATTGTGGACGATCGGTCATGTCGCGCACGCGCTGTTCACCAGTGCCGGCATGATGATTTTCGCGCGCATCCCGCTCGCGATCGGCGAGGCCGGTGCATTCCCCGCCGCACTGGCGGCCGCGAACGAATGGTTTCCGCAACGCGAGCGGGCGCTGGCGATCGGCATCTTCAACGCGGGCTCGAACGTCGGCGCGATCCTCACGCCGTTGATCGTGCCGGTGATCGCGGTGACGTTCGGCTGGCGGATGGCGTTCATCGCGACCGGCGCGCTGACCGTGATCTGGCTGGTCGCCTGGCTCGCCTTCTACCGATCGCCGCGCAAGCACCCGCGCGTCACGCCTGAGGAACTGGCCTGGATCGAGGCCGATCCGGTACCCGCCGCCAAGCCGGTCCGCTGGCGCACGCTGCTGCGCCTGCGCCAGACCTGGGCGTATATGCTCGGCCGGTTCCTGATCGATCCGGTGTGGTGGACCTTCCTGTTCTGGCTGCCCGACTTCTTCAACCGGCAATACGGCGTGAAGATGCTCGATTTTGGCCCGCCGTTGGTCGCGGTGTACATGCTGGCCGATGTCGGATCGGTCGCGGGCGGCTGGTTCTCGTCGCGGCTGCTGGCACGCGGCCAGACGCCGAACCGCGCGCGAAAGACCGCATTGTTCGCCTGCGCGTTGTTCGCTTTGCCGATCATCTTCGCCGCACAGGCACCCGGATTGTGGTGGGCGGTCGCGGCGATCGGCTTGGCCTGCGCATGCCACCAGGGCTTTTCCGCCAACGTGTACGCGATCCCCGGCGACCTGTTCCCGCGCGGCATGGGGGGATCGGTGATCGGTCTCGGCGGGCTGGCGGGGGCATTCGGCGGCATGCTGATGGCCAAGTTCGCAGGCACCATCCTGGCCGGCGTCGGCAGCTATGGACCGATCTTCGTGGTCGCCGGATGCGCCTATTTCGTCGCGTTGCTGGTTATCCACCTGCTCGTCCCGCACTATACCCCCGTCGATCCGGAACGCCTCGCATGACCCATCCGCTACGCCTCCACCCCGATCGCCTGTTCCCCAGCGATGGCCGTATCCGCGACATCGCCCGTGCTTTGCATGCGGGTGTGAAGGACCTGCCGATCGTCAGTCCGCACGGCCATACCGATCCGGCATGGTTCGCGCGGAACGAGGCGTTCAGCGACCCCGCCTCGCTGCTGATCGTCCCCGATCACTATGTATTCCGGATGCTCTATAGCCAGGGCGTGCCGCTCGACGCGCTCGGCGTGCCGACCGTCGACGGCAGCACGACCGAAACCGACCCGCGCAAAATCTGGCGCATCTTCGCGGAGAACTACCCTCTGTTCCGCGGCACGCCGTCGCGGATGTGGCTCGACTGGGTGTTCGCCGAGGCGTTCGGGATCGACGTCCGCCTCGAACCCGCGACCGCCGACCTGTATTACGATACGATCGACGCCGCGCTGAAGACGCCAGCCTTCCGCCCGCGCGCGCTGTTCGATCGGTTCGGCATCGAACTGATCGCGACCACCGAAAGTCCGCTAGATCCGCTCGATGACCATGCCGCGATCCGCGCGAGCGACTGGAACGGCCGCGTCGTCACCGCCTATCGCCCCGATCCCGTCGTCGACCCGGAGACGCCGGGCTTCGCCGCCAACGTCCGCCGCCTCGGCGAGACCGCGAACGAAGATGTCGGCAGCTATGCGGGCTATCTCGCCGCGCACCGCTTCCACCGCGCCCGCTTCCGCGATGCCGGCGCCACCTCGACCGATCACGGCCACCCCTCGGCGGCAACCGCGGACCTGACACCCGCCGAAGCGGAAGCGCTCTATGCCCGCGTCATGGCGCAGCCGACCGCCGCGGAGTCCGAACTCTTCCGCGCACAGATGCTGACCGAGATGGCGGCGATGTCCGTCGAGGACGGCATGGTGATGCAGCTCCACCCTGCCGTCTCCCGCAGCCACAACGCCTCGGTGCTCGCACGTTTCGGTCGCGACAAGGGCGGCGACATCCCGCTCCCCGGCGAGTTCGTCCGCGCGCTGAAACCCCTGCTCGACCGGTTCGGCAACGACCCGGCGCTGACGCTGATCCTCTTCACGCTCGACGAGGACACCTACTCCCGCGAACTCGCCCCGCTCGCCGGCCACTACCCGTCGTTGCGGCTCGGCCCGCCCTGGTGGTTCCACGATAGCCCGGAGGGCATGCGCCGCTTCCGCGAACGCGCGACCGAGACCGCCGGCTTCTACAACACGGTCGGCTTCAACGACGACACCCGCGCCTTCCTCTCGATCCCCGCGCGTCACGACGTCGCGCGGCGGATGGACTGCGCGTTCCTCGCCAAGCTGGTCGCGGAACACCGGCTCGAAGAGTACGAAGCCCACGAGGTCGCCCGCGCGCTCGCCTATGATCTGGTCAAACAGGCGTACCGGCTGTGAGGCTGTCGGCCGCCACGCTCGACCGATTGCCCGCCGCCGTCGCGCGGCCAACCTACGACCGGTCGCGCGTCAAGCGCGGCGTGGTGCATCTCGGCATCGGCGCATTCCACCGCGCGCATCAGGCGGCGGTGTTCGAACAGGCGCTGGCGGCGGGCGATCTGCGCTGGGGCATCACCGGCGTATCGCTGCGATCCGCCGGCGTCCGCGACCAGTTGGCGCCGCAGGACGGGCTCTACACGCTCGTCGTCCGTGACGGCGAGGGCGAGCGGTTGCAGGTCGTCGGCGCGGTCATGGACATGCTCGTCGCGCCCGAGGATCCGGCCGCGGTGGTCGCCGCGCTCGCGTCGGCCGAGACGCATATCGTCACGCTGACGATCACCGAGAAGGGCTACAAGCTCGACCGTGCGACGGGCAAATTGCAGGCCGGCGATACCGATGTCGCGCACGATCTGGCCTCGCTCGACGCGCCGCGGACCGCACCCGGGTTCCTCGTTGCAGGCCTCGCGGCGCGCCATGCGGCGGGCACGGGTCCGTTGACGATCCTCTCGTGCGACAATCTGCCGCACAACGGCACGCTCTTGCGCGACGCGGTGCTGGCGATGGCGGCGGCGCACGATGCGGACCTGCGCGACTGGATCGCCGCCACCGTGACGTTCCCGCAGACGATGGTCGACCGGATCGTGCCCGCGACCACGCCTGCCGATATCGCCGCGCTGGCGGAGACGCTGGGGGTCGAGGATCACGCGATGGTGAAGGCGGAGCCGTTCACCCAGTGGGTGATCGAGGATCGCTTCGCCGGCGAACGCCCCGATCTGGCGGCGTTCGGCGTGCAACTGACCGATGCGGTGGCACCGTGGGAGGACGCGAAGCTGCGGATGCTCAACGGCGCGCATTCGGCGATCGCGTACTTGGGCGGACTGGCCGGATTCGACTTCGTCCACGAGATCGTCGCGCAGCCCGCGGCGCGCGCCTTCGTCGAGGCGCTGTGGGACGAGAGCGCGACGACGCTCGATCCGCCCGCCGCGCTCGATATCGCGCGATACCGGGCGGCGTTGATGGCGCGCTTTGCCAACCCCGCGCTCCAGCACCGCACCCGCCAGATCGCGATGGACGGCTCGCAGAAACTCCCGCAGCGCCTGCTCGCCCCGATCGCGGACCGTCGCGCGAAGCGGCAGTCGGTCGATGCGCTGGCCCTGGCCGTCGCCGCCTGGATGCGCTGGCAATCGGGGGTAACCGACGCGGGCGAGACGTTCGCGATCGACGACCCGATCGCCGACCGCCTCGGCGCAGCGGTGTCCGGCGCGACGACATCGACCGAGCGCGTCGACGCGTTGCTCGGCCTGCTCGCGTTCCGCCCCGATCCCGACCTGCGCAGCGTGCTGGTCGCCAATCTCGACCGGCTCGAACGCAGGGGCGCGGTGGCCGCGCTCGCATCGTTCGGCGAAACCGCATGATGCGCGGCTGAGCACGCATACGCCATCGCCAACCCGGTCCCGACGGCGCTACACTCGCCGGCATGACGATCAGAATCGGTATTGGTGGCTGGACCTACGAGCCGTGGCGCGGGACCTTCTATCCCGAAAAATGGCCGCAGAAGCGCGAGCTCGACTATGCCGCCGAACGCGTCACCGCGATCGAGATCAACGGCACTTATTACGGCAGCCAGAAGCCCGCGACCTTCGCATCCTGGGCCAAGGCGGTACCCGACGGGTTCGTCTTTGCGCTGAAGGCCTCGCGCTACTGCACCAACCGGAAGGTGCTGGCCGACGCGGGGGAGTCGATCGCGAAGTTCACCGGGCAGGGGATCGTCGAATTGGGCGACCGGCTCGGGCCGATCCTGTGGCAGTTCATGGCGACCAAGAAGTTCGACGCCGACGACTTCGCCGCGTTCCTGAAACTGCTGCCCGCCAAGCAGGACGGCCTCGTTCTGCGTCACGCGATCCAGGTCCGGCACGAAAGTTTCGCGGTGCCGGAATTCGTCGCGATGTGCCGCGCGGCGGGCGTCGCGATCGTGTTCGCGCAGTCCGCCGAATACCCCGCGATCGCCGACGTCACCGGCGATTTCGTCTATGCCCGGCTGGAGGATGCCGAGGAGCGTTTTGTCGCCGGCTACGCCCCGACCACGCTCGACGACTGGGCCGCCAAGGCGAAGACCTGGGCGGCGGGCGGCCAGCCGGACGGGTTGCCCTATGTCGAGGACACCGCCCCGGCGAAGACCCTCCGCGAGACGTTCGTCTTCTTCATCAACGGCGCCAAGGTCCGCGCGCCCCATGCGGCGATGGCGCTGATCGAGCGGGTAGCCGGTTGACTTGGTCCGGTCGGCAGCGAGCATATCGTCGCGCGTGATCCCGGCGATATCGCGCTAGAGTCGTCGCAGCAGGATCACGGCGATCTGTTCCCTGTACAGTGCGGCAAGGCTGAGATGCATCTCCATCACCTGCGCGGTCAGCGCCAGGGTGGCGAGCTGGATATGGCGCCCATGCCAGAGTTCTAGGTCCTTGGGACTGCGGGGCATGACCGGGTTCATGGGCGCAGGTTGGGCTCGGCGGGTTAATCTCGTGCTAGCAAGTCGCCAGCAATGATAACAACTTAGATCAACACCACACCCGAAACGACGTTTGCCCGCTTATATGCCGGCGGCGCCCTCGTCCGGCGTCGTCGTTTCCACGACCGGCGGCGGGATAATCACGGGCGCCGGCTGCGGCTGGCCCGCCTGGCCGATCAGCGCGGTATTCTCGATCACGTCGAGCGCCTGGCGTGCGGTGACGTAGCGCCGCGCGGCGTCCATCCAGTTGCTGGCCTGCGCCGCACCCGGCAAGCGCGCGACCTCGGCCCGTGCCGCCTCGACCTGGCCCGCTTCGAGGAGCCGGCGCACGCGCGCGAGGCGGTCGGCGGGCATTGGGGAGGGCGTGCCTGCCTTGCGCAGTACCACCAGCGAATCGATCTGGTGCTGGATCGTGTCGAGCCAGCCTTCGCCGGTCGAGGTCGTGATGTCGGGTGCGATCGTGTCGAGGCCCTGGCGCAGATCCTCCAGCGTCACCGGCTGGCGCGCGGCCTGGATCAGCAGCATCGTCGCGCGCGGCTGGGCCTGGCCGAAGCGCAGCCGCAACTGCTCCTCGAGATAGCCGAGCCCGACCCCGCGATCGAGCGCACGGCGTGCGGCGAACGCGACCATCAGCCCTTCCGCACGCGTCGCCTGTCCGCCGGCTGCACTCGCATCCGTCGTGATCGCCGCGGTGCGCGCCTCGAGCGCGGCCAACTGCGCCGCCAGCGTTGCCTCGCGCGTCGCCAGCACCGCGGTATCGACCGGCGCGGCCGCCTGCGGCTCGCCGTCGGGGCCCAGCGGCTGCGAAGGAATATAGCCGGTCGCGGACGACGACGCCTTTTGCTGCGCCGTCGTCGCGGCGGCGGTCGAACGGGTGAAACCGAACCACGGCACGGTCTTGGCCGCATACGCCATCAGCGCGAGACCGGCGATGAACGCAAGGCCCACCAGCGCAAGGAGGATACCCATTCTGGGTCCGCGTGCCCGTGGGCGATCGGTCGGCACGTAGTCGCTCATGGCGTGCTTATCCCCGCCGCGCGCGCGCTGGTCAATCGCGCGTGTGTTCGCGGACGCAGCGGCCATCGCGACGACCGCCGAATCGCTCGGTTCCGGGGCGATCGCGGTGCTAGCCCAGCCCGTTCCGGCCGCGTTGCCGACCGCCCGGCTGATCGCGACCAGCGCGATGCGGGAGCGATCCGCGGCTGCCCCATCGACCAGCTCGGCCAGCCGCGCGGCGGCGCGCGCGGAATGCACCAGGACCAGCGCATCCTCGAACGACC
>JAJNQF010000456.1 GCA_021154945.1 Sphingomonas sp. | reverse complement strand
CGTGGGGCTCGGGCCCTCTCTCAAAAGCCCCTCACCCTTCCGTCGCCAAGAGGCTCCTCCCTCCCTCTCCCCGACGGGGAGAGGGACTGGAAGCTCAGCTCAACAAAAAAAGCCTCCCGCGGATCGGTCCGCGGGAGGCTTTTTCACAACCTCAAACCCGTCGCTATCAGGCGACGGCGGCCTTCAGCGCGTCGACCAGATCGGTCTTTTCCCAGGTGAACGTGTCACCCTGCGGCTCGCGACCGAAATGCCCGTACGCAGCAGTCTTCTTGTAGATCGGCGCGTTGAGCTTCAGATGCTCGCGGATGCCCTTCGGCGTCAGGCGAACGAGCTTCGGCAGCACTGCCTCAAGCTTGGCTTCCTGGACGGTGCCCGTACCATGCGTGTCGACATACACCGACAGCGGCTCGGCGATACCGATCGCATAGCTGAGCTGGATCGTGCAGCGACGCGCGAGGCCGGCAGCAACCACGTTCTTCGCGAGATAGCGTGCGACATACGCAGCCGAACGATCGACCTTCGTCGGATCCTTGCCCGAGAACGCGCCGCCGCCATGCGGAGCGGCGCCGCCGTAGGTGTCGACGATGATCTTACGACCCGTCACGCCGGCGTCGCCGTCGGGGCCACCGATCTCGAACTGGCCGGTCGGGTTGATGTAGATCGCGGTCTCGTCGGTGATGAAACCGTCGGGCAGCACGTCCTTGAACACGCCCATGACATAGTCGCGCAGCACCGCGTACTTGGCGGGATCGGCGTTGTCGCCCTTCTCGCAATAGCCCGGTGCATGCTGCGTCGAGACGACCAGCGCGGTCGCGCCGACCGGCACTTCGTTCTCGTACGACAGCGTGACCTGGCTCTTGGCGTCGGGCTCGAGGAACGGCGCGGCGCCCGAATGACGGTCTTCGGCCATCTTGGCGAGGATCTTGTGGCTGTAATACAGCGTCGCGGGCATCAGGCCGGGGGTCTCGTCGGTCGCGTAGCCGAACATGATGCCCTGGTCGCCGGCGCCCTCGTCCTTGTTGCCGCTCTCGTCGACGCCCATCGCGATGTGCGCGGACTGGCCGTGGAGGTTGTTCTCGAAGCGGAACGTCTCCCAGTGGAAGCCGGTCTGCGCGTAGCCGATTTCCTTGACGGTGTTTCGGACGGCCGCCTCGATCTCTTCCAGGACGCCGTCGGCCCACTGGTCGTTCTCGTAGATGCCCTTGCCGCGGATTTCACCGGCGAGGACGACGAGCTGTGTGGTCGTCAGCGTCTCGCAGGCGATGCGTGCCTGCGGGTCCTTGGCGAGGAACAGGTCGACGATCGTGTCGCTGATCTGGTCGGCGACCTTGTCGGGATGGCCTTCCGAGACCGATTCGGAGGTGAAGAGAAAGGACTTGCGCATGAAACCTCTTCGCAAAGGCTCGCCCAGGAAAGTCCGGGGAGCGACATATAAGGAAAGCTTTATATGTCCTTCTAGCGTTGGCGACGGCGCAGGGCAACTGCGGTAACGAGCATCAATGCGGCCATGATCGCCGCCATCGCATTGCCGACGCGCGAGAATAGCGTGGAGGGCAGCGCGGACGGCATCGGCTGTTCGATCGCGCCGGCGGTTTCGTGCGGTACGGTCGCGACGAGGCGGCCGTCGGCGGCGATGATCGCGGAGATACCGGTCGGGGTGGCGCGGAGGATCGGCAGCCCTTCTTCGATCGCACGCATCCGGGCTTGGGCGAGATGCTGCGGCGGGCCCCATTTGCCGAACCACGCGTCGTTCGAAGGATTGAACAGAATGCGGGGGCGGTGCGCGCGGTCGACGACCTCGCCCGAGAATATGATCTCGTAACAGATCTGCATGCCGATCGAACCGAAGCCGGGCAGCGTCAGGTTCGCGGGCCCCTTGCCCGAGGTGAAGTCGATGTCCCCGGGCACGAGGCGCGCGAGCCCGAGCGGCTTCAGCAGCCACGGCATCGGCAGGTATTCCCCATAGGGCACAAGGTGCGCCTTGTCGTACCGCCCGCGCAAACGCGCTTGTGCGTCGAGCGCGAACACCGAATTGGCCGCGCCGGAAATCCGGTCCTTGGCGTCGAACTCGAGCGCGGTGCCGCCGATCAGCAGGATGTCCTCGGGGCCCAGCAGCCGCGCCATCCGGCGGCGGAGGTAGAGCGGGCTCGACCAGCCATAGGCGTAGAACGGATAGCCATCCTCGACGTAGTCGCGAACGACGCCCTCGGGCCAGACGACCAGGCGGGGCGTGGCGCCGCCCTGGCCAGACAGCTTCTCCAGCGCAGAAAGCACGCGCTCGCCGTCGGTTTCGCTGCGATCTTCCTGGCCGATATCGGGCTGGACCACGCGGACCAAAGGCGTGCCGGGGGCGGGGGGCGGCGCGTTCGTCCAGAGCGCGGACAGTGCCGCGAGGCTCAGCGTGGGAATGGCGATCGCCGGCAGCGTCCAGCGGCGGACGGCGAGCATCAGCAGCGCGCCCGCGGCGATGATCGTCACCCCCGACAGTGCATACGTCCCGACCCAAGCCGACAGCCGCGCGACGCCGATCGCGGGCAGCCAGACGACGCTCAGCGGGTCCCAGGCGTATCCCGTGAACAGAGTCGCCCGCAGCCACTCCGTCGCGATCCACGCCGCGCCGAAGACCAGTACGAACGTCGCGTCGGGTCGGTCGGTCCGCCGTGCGATCCGCCAGGCGAGCGCGCCTGCGAGCATTGGGAACAGCGCCAGATACAGCGCGAGGCCGACCGCGGCGAAATACCCCAGCACCGGCGGCATCGCGTCTTGGAAGTCGAACGCGTGCTGGAACCAGTTGTTGTTCACGGTGAAATGCCCAAGCCCGAACACCCACCCGCGCCATAGCACGCCGCGAAGGGTCGGCGCATCGTGGACGAGCTTCATCCACACCGCGAACGCGACGAGGGTGAGTGGCCAGAGGTCAAGCGGGGCAAAGCCGGTGGCGGCGAGCGCGCCGAGGATGAGGCAGGCGAGGGCGGGGTAGCGAGTCACGCTGGCGCTATGGCGTGGCGGACGGGGTGGGGCAATGTCTTAGCCTTGGGATGATCGAGCCCGTCGGCTGCATTCATTGTGGCTTCCCCA
>JAJNQF010000445.1 GCA_021154945.1 Sphingomonas sp. | reverse complement strand
CGACACGCTCGCCGCCACCGCGCCCGCGACGACGATCGCGGTTAGGACGTCCAGCCGGCCGGCACCCGCAACCGCATCGACCTTGATCGGCAGCAACAGCGTCAGCAGCGGGAGGTAGCCGACGACCCCGCCGGCATAGGCGAGCGCGAAGACCAGCAGGAACGCGGTCGAGCGACGGTCGCGGCGCGGCGCTGGATCGCGGAAAACGGGAGGGCGCGCCATGCCGCAACCCTAAGCTGCGGCGGGCCGGACAGGCAACTGCTCCGCCGTTGGTTCGGATGGGCACATGGATCGTCGTGACCGAATCTCGTTCTCCCGCAAAGACGGAAGCCGAGTCCGGGTCCCCGCCTGCGCGGGGAAACGCGCCTTGGGCTACCTCAGGCCCCGACCGACCTCACCCGCCGCGGATTGCGCCCTCTGTTGCGTCATAGCCACTATCGAGAACCAAATTTGAGAACGTTCACAAGTGTAGCGCTACCGTGCTTGACACAGTGTTACAAAATGCGAAGTGAACGTTCACGGGAAGGCGCAGGTCATAGCGCCGTCTACAGGGGAGGACTATCATGCGTGGCTTCGCAGCTCGCTCGCTTTCGCGTTTCGTCATCGGCACTTCGGCACTGGCACTGGTCGGCCTGCCCGGTATCGCCATGGCGCAGGACGCCGCCGCCACGGTCGGCAATCCAGGCTCCTCGGACATCGCACCGCAGGCCACCCCCGCCGATCCGAACGAGACCACCGACGATATCGTCGTGACCGGCATCCGCGCATCGCTGCGCGAGGCGATCGACATCAAGCGCAACGGCCAGGGCGTGGTCGACGCGATTTCGTCCGAGGACATCGGCAAGTTCCCCGACACCAACCTTGCCGAGTCGCTCCAGCGCATCACCGGCGTGTCGATCGACCGCTCGAACGGCGAAGGCTCGACCGTCACGGTCCGCGGCTTCGGCCCCGAATACAACCTCGTCACGCTCAACGGTCGCCAGATGCCGACCTCGACGCTCGGCGACGGCGCCAGCGCGCCCGCATCGCGCTCGTTCGACTTCGCCAACCTCGCGTCCGAAGGCGTCGCCGCGGTCGAGGTCTACAAGACCGGCCGCGCCGCCGTGCCGTCGGGCGGGATCGGCTCGTCGATCAACATCCGCACCCCGCGTCCGCTCGACAAGCCGGGCACACGCGGCAGCATCGCCGCGAAGGGCGTGCTCGACAGCTCGCGCAACGGCAAGGACCCGATCACGCCGGAAGTGTCGGGCATCCTGTCGACGACCTTCGCCGACGATCGTATCGGCGTGCTGTTCAGCGGCGCGTACCAGCGGCGCAAGGCGAGCAACAACTCGGCCAGCGTCGGCTTCCGCGACGGGTTCCTGGGGGCTGAGAACAACTGGGGCACGCTGGCGCAACCGGGCACGCCGGGCGGCGCGAACATCACCAACCGCCCCGGTCCGACCGATGTCTACGAGATCCCGCAGAGCGCCGCCTACGACGTCATCGACATCGACCGCGAGCGCATCAACGGCCAGCTCGTGTTGCAGGCCAAGCCGACCGACACGCTGACCGCGACGCTCGACTTCACCTATTCGAGCAACAAGGTTGAGGTGCGCGACAGCAGCGTCGGCATCTGGTTCAACTTCGGCGACACGCGCAGCGCGTGGACTGACGGCCCCTCGGCCGGCCCGCTATTCTATTCCGAGAATTTCGCGCCCGGCAAGGATCTGTCGTACAGCAGCGCGCTCAGCGCCAACAAGTCCGAGAACAAGTCGCTCGGCGGCAATTTGACCTGGGAAGCGCCCGGCAACGTCACGATGTCGCTCGACGCGCATCACTCGACCGCGGTCTCCAAGCCGACCAACGATTACGGCAGCAGCACGTCGATCGGCGGCGCGATCTTCGGCGTCCAGTCGCAGACCGTGAACTTCGAGAACGACCTGCCGATCATCTCGTACCAGATGTATCCGGGTATCGACCCGCTGAACGCATCGCTGATCACGCCGACCGGCAACGCGTTCCGCAACGCGTATTTCAAGGACGAGATCAACCAGCTCCAGTTGAAGGGGCATTACGACCACGACGGCGATTTCCTCGATAGCATCGACTGGGGCTTCTCGTACGTCGATAACAAGGTCCGCTCGGCCTATGGCTTCATCCAGAACGAGACCTGGGGCGGCATCGACCCCCGCGGTGCCTCGTCCGGCGCGGCTGCGGTGCCCGACGATTTCTTCAACCTCACCAGCCTGCCCGACAAGTTCCAGGGCGTCTCGGGCTCGAACGATCCCGCGCTGCCGCCGTCGATCTATACCTTCAAGTTCGAGCAGATGGCCGAATTGCTGCGCTCGCAATATAATATATGCAGCGCGCCGCAGACGGGGGTGGCCGCGCCCGGCACCTGCCTTGCCAACTACACCAACGATCGCCGCATCCGCGAGCAGACGATCTCGCCGTACATCCAGTTCAACGGCAAGTTCTCGGTTTTCGACATGCCCGCGCACATCATCGGCGGCGTCCGTTACGACGAAACGCAGGTGAACTCGTCGGCACTGGTGCCGATCCCGAACGGGACGCGCTGGACCGGCGCCAACGAATTCGCGCTAACCTACGGCGCCAATTCGTTCACTTCGCTCAAGGGCAAGTATCACAACTGGCTGCCCGCGGTCGATTTCGACATCGAACCGATGCGCAACGTGAAGCTGCGCGCGTCGTACAGCCACACCATCACGCGCGCCGACTATGGCAGCCTGCAGGGTGGCCTGAACATCGACTCCAACCCGCGGATCGGCGGCGGCACGGGCAGCCAGGGCAACCCGAACCTGCTTCCCTTCAAGTCGAAGAACATCGATCTGTCGGCGGAATGGTATTACGGCCCCGAAAGCTATATTTCGGTCGGGTACTTCAACAAGGACGTGAAGAACTTCATCGGCACGAACCAGATCAACACGCCTGCGTTCGACCTGCGCAATCCGGGCTCGGGCCCCCGCTATCGTCAGGCGGTGGCGGCACTGGGAACAACGGACAATCTGCGCGTCCGCGATTACATCCTGCGCAACTTCCCCGCCTCCTCGCAGGTCACCGGCACCAGCGATTCCGGGCTGCTGAACGGCAACATCTTCGGCCTGCCGGAGGACGATCTGTTCAACTTCCAGTTGAGCCAGCCGTTCAACAGCGACCAGACCGCCAACATCAACGGCTGGGAATTCGCGATCCAGCACCGCTTCTGGGAAACCGGGTTGGGCGTCATCCTGAACTACACGATCGTCAACGGCGATGCGAAATACGACAACACGCTTGATCCCAATGTCGGCCAGTTCGCGCTGACCGGGCTCAGCGACAGCGCCAACGCGGTCGGCTATTACGACAAGAACGGCATCCAGGCGCGCGTCGCGTATAACTGGCGCGGCGAGTTCTATGCGGGTGGCGCGTTCGACCCGACCTATGTCGAGGCGTATGGCCAGGTCGACGCCAGTGCGAGCGTCCAGATGACCAAGGGGCTCGCGGTGTTCGTCGAGGCGATCAACCTCACCGGCCAGGGCCGTCGCGGGCATCGTCGCTCGGACAATTTCGTGACCTTCGCGCAGCCAGGGTATGCACGCTATTCGGGCGGCGTCCGCTTCACCTTCTGAGGTGGCCCCTCACGACCCTCCCCCGCAAGGGGGAGGATCGAAGCGACCGCAACGACCGGGAAAAGATGGCTTTGCCGGCGCTGGCAGGGCAAGTCGGGGCGCACTCGAACGAGGGAATAGGCAGCGGACGATGGCCACGGATACCGGCCCCGAAGCAACGAGCGACCACTCGATCACCGATATCGTGATCGTCGGGGGCGGTACGGCGGGCTGGCTCGCCGCCTGCCTGATCGCGACGCGCGCCGATCGCGGCGTGCAGCGGCCTCTCTCCGTTACCCTCGTTGAATCCCCCGATGTCGCGACGATTGGGGTCGGCGAGGGCACATGGCCGACGATGCGCCGCACGCTCGAACGGATCGGCATCGCCGAGACCGACTTCCTCCTCGCCTGCGACGCGTCGTTCAAACAGGGATCGCGGTTCGACGGATGGCGGACCGGGGCCGCCGACGACAGCTATTTCCACCCCTTCACCGCGCCCGTCGACGGCGACCCGCGCGATATCGTCGCAGCCTGGGCGGGGAACGGCGGCAAGTTCGCGGACATGGTCGGCGCGCAAGGCGAGATCTGCCACCGCGACCTGGCGCCCCGCCAGCGGGCGATGCCCGATTATGCGGGAACGCTGAATTACGCCTACCATCTCGACGCGGGCAAGCTCGCCGCATTGCTGATGCGCCACGCGACCGAGCGGCTCGGCGTGTGCCACGTCCGCGACCACGTCGTCGGGATCGATGCGAACGACGACGGCGACATCGCCGCGGTGCGCACGCGCGCGTCGGGCGCGATCGCCGGCGACCTGTTCCTCGATTGCACCGGCCACGCCGCGCTGCTGATCGAGGGGCATTACGGCGTCGCGACGGTCGATCGCGGCGGCGAACTCTTCAACGACCGGGCGCTCGCGGTGCAGGTGCCCGTCGTGCCCGGCAGCGCGATCGCCTCGCAGACCAACGCCACCGCGCATGCCGCGGGCTGGATCTGGGACATCGGCCTGCCGACCAGGCGCGGCGTCGGCTGTGTCTATTCCTCCGCGCATCTGGGCGACGATGCCGCGGCTCAGACGCTCGAGCGCTATATCCGCGCCACCGCGCCGGGTGTCGCGCTACCCGTTTTCCGCCAGCTCAAGTTCCAGTCGCGGCACCGCGCGCGGTTCTGGGAACGCAACTGCCTCGCGGTCGGGCTGTCGGCCGGGTTCCTGGAGCCGCTCGAAGCATCGGCGATCGTCCTGATCGAATTGTCGCTCGATGCGCTGCTCGACAATTTCCCCTGCCAGCGCGGCGCGATGGATATCCACGCGACGCGCTTCAACGCGCTGTTCCGCTATCGCTGGGACCGGATCGTCGAGTTCCTCAAGCTGCATTACGTGCTCAGCGAACGCGACGAGCCCTATTGGCGCGACCACCGCGACGCCGCATCGATCCCGCCGCGCCTCGCCGAACTGCTTGCGCTGTGGCGGCACCAGCCGCCGTCGCGCGCGGATTTCCCGATGATCGACGAGATCTTCCCCGCCGCCAGCTATCAGTACGTGGTGTACGGCATGGGCTTCCCCGCCCCGTCGCGCGGGCCGATCGCCACCGCCGATCGATCGCGCACGAACGGCTTGCTGGGGCAGGTCGATCAGCGCAGGCGTATGCTGACCGCTGGCCTGCCGACCAATCGCGCCTATCTCGACGCCCTGCGGCACGACACCCTGCCCGCCATGGAACCGATCTGCTGATGCCCGACCACGCCATCCTCACCGCCGACGACCACCGCGACCTGCGGATCCGCACCGAACGCGCGCCCGAACTCGGCGATGCGATCATGGCGTGCATCACCGTCCCGAGCGAGTTCCGTCGCGTCCAGACCGACTATCCGATCCTGTTCCAGCGCGGCCAGGCGCAGGGCGATGTCACCGCCGTCGCGCTGTTCGGGTTCGAGGAGGGCGAGAATCTGTTCCTCGTCGACGGCTGCTGGGACGCGCGCTATCGCCCGCTCGCGATCGACAGCCAGCCCTTCCTCGTCGGCCGCGGCGCCGATGGCTCGGCCGTGCGCCAGGTCCATATCGACATGGCCAGCCCGCGAATCGCCGGGGACAGCGGCGAAGGCATGCGCGTGTTCGACGATACCGGTCGCCCGACGCCGTATCTCGAACGGATCGCCGACCAGCTCCGCGCGCTCGACACCGACTATGTCGCCTCGGCCGACTTCTTCGCGGCGTTGCAGCGCTACGACCTGCTCGAACCGCTGACGCTCGACGTCACGCTCGACGATGGCGCGAAGAACCGGCTGGTCGGGTTCCACGTCATCGACGAGGATCGGTTGGTCGCGCTCGACGATGCCGCGGTCGCCGACCTGCACGCCGGCGGCCATCTGATGCCGATCTTCATGGCGCTCGCCTCGCTCGGCAACATCGGCGCGTTGATCGCCCGCAAGAACCGCCGGATCGCGCATGGCTGAGGCCAGGTCCGGCATCTTCGCCGAGATGGCGGAGGTTCGCGAGATCACGGTCGACGGTCCCGCCGACCTCGACCTGCATCTGCGCGAGGCGACGACGCCGTTCATCGTGCGCGGGCTGATCGCCGACTGGCCGATGGTACAGGCCGGTCGCCAATCGTCACGCGCGGCGCGCGACTATATCCAGCGCCACGCGCGCGACCTGCCCTTCGCGGTCTCGGTCGGCACGCCCGACAGCGGCGGGCGGCTGTTCTACGACGACACGCACGCGATGAACTTCCAGATGCTGCGGGCGAAACTGCCCGAGATCTTCGCGCGGATCGACGCCAACGAAGGCGCCGCGGACGCGCACGCGATCTATCTCGCGTCGATCGACCTGCATCAGTTCTTCAGCGGGCTGCACGAGGCGAACCATGTCGATCTCGGCGAACGGACGCCGCTCGCCAGCATCTGGATGGGCACGCCGACACGCATCGCGGCGCATAACGACGTGCCCGACAATCTCGCCTGCGTCGCGGTCGGCCGGCGGCGCTTTACGGTGTTTCCGCGCGATCAGTTCCGCAATCTCTACCTCGGCCCGGTCGACAACACGCCGGCGGGTCGCGCGGTCAGCATGGTCGATTTCCACGATCCCGATTACGCCGCGCATCCTCGGTTTGGCGAGGCGCTGGCGCATGCGCAGGTCGCCGAGCTGGAGGCCGGCGACTCGCTCTACATCCCGGCGATGTGGTGGCATCATGTCGAGGGGCTGTCCGACTTCAACGTGCTGGTGAATTACTGGTGGCGCGAGAGCCCGAGGTGGCTCGGCCAGCCTCAGGATGCGTTGAACCACGCGATGCTGGCGATCCGCGATCTGTCCGCCGACGAGAAGCAGCATTGGCGCGATATGTTCGACCATTACGTCTTCAGCAATGGCCCCGAGGTCGTCGGCCATATACCCGAAGCAGCGCGCGGCGTGCTAGCGCCACTGACTCCCGACAGCGCGGGCCGCCTCCGTGCCTTCCTCCTGAGAGCGCTCAGCCGATGACCGAACACCCAATGCGCCGCGTCGTGATCGCCGGCGGCGGCACCGCCGGCTGGATGGCTGCCGCAGCAATCGCCCGCACGATGGGCAGCACGATCGACCTGACGCTCGTCGAGTCCGATGCGATCGGGACGGTCGGCGTCGGGGAATCGACGATTCCGCCGATGATCACCTTCAACCGGCTGCTCGGGATCAACGAAGCCGAGTTCATGCGCGAGACGCAGGCGACGTTCAAACTCGGCATCCTGTTCGACGACTGGAAGGATCGCGGCGAGAGCTATTTCCACTCGTTCGGGATCACCGGCAAGGATCACTGGTCCGCCGGTTTCCAGCATTTCTGGCTGCACGGCCTGACTAAGGGTCATGACCAGCCTTACGACGATTACTGCCTGGAGCTGCGCGCGGCGTTGCAGGGCAAGTTCGCGCATCTGCCCGACGACCGGATGAATTATGCGTATCAGCTCGATTCGACGCGCTATGCGAAATATCTGCGCGGGATGGCCGAAGCCGACGGCACGCGCCGTCTCGAGGGCAAGATCGCGCAGGTCGAGCTGAACGGCGAGAGCGGCGACATCGCCGCGCTGGTGCTCGAGTCCGGCGCGCGGATCGAGGGCGATCTGTTCCTCGACTGCACGGGTTTTCGCGCACTGCTGATCGAGGGCGCGCTGCACGCCGGGTTCGACGACTGGACGCATTATTTGCCATGCGACTCCGCGATCGCGATCCAGACCGAGAGCGTGCGCCCTGCCCTCCCCTATACCCGCGCGATGGCGCACGACGCAGGCTGGCAGTGGCGTATCCCGCTCCAGCATCGCACCGGCAACGGCATCGTCTATTGCAGCCGCTATCTCGACCGCGACGCCGCGCTCGACCGGCTGCTCGGCAATATCGAGGGCAAGACGCTCACCGAGCCGAACGTGATCCGCTTCGTGACCGGCGCGCGGCGCCAGCAATGGCATCGCAACTGCATCGCGATCGGGCTGTCGGGCGGGTTCATGGAGCCGCTCGAATCGACCAGCATCCACCTGATCCAGCGCGCCGTGCTGCGGCTGCTGCGGCTGTTCCCGTCGGGCGCGGTCAGTCCGCGCGACGTCGCCGAGTTCAACGACCAGCAGCATACCGACATGCTGCAGATCCGCGATTTCCTGATCCTGCACTACAAGGCCACGAACCGCCGCGACAGCGCGTTCTGGCGGCAATGCGCGGCGATGCCGATCCCCGCCTCGCTGGAGCAGAAGATCGAGCTGTTCCGCGAGACCGGCCGCGTGTTCCGCAAGAACGAGGAGCTGTTCGCGGAGAATAGCTGGGTGCAGGTGATGCTCGGCCAGGGCATCGTGCCGCGGAGCTATCACCCGATCGCGACCAAGCTGCGCGACGAGGAACTGGCGCGGCTGCTCGGGGGCCTGCGCGACGGCACCAACGCGACGGTCGCGGGGCTGCCCGAGCATGCCGCCTATGTCGCGCGCTATTGCGGCACTGCGCCCTCGCCCGTCCTCGCAGCCTGAGTTCAGACGCATGGCAAGACGGCGTCAGGCGGTAACGATCAAGCATGTCGCGGCGGATGCGGGGGTTTCGCTCCAGACCGTTAGCCGCGTGGTGAACAAGGATTCGGGCGTCCGGCCCGAGATGATGCAACGCGTGCAGGCGTCGATCGACAAGCTCGGCTATGTCCCGTCGATCGCCGCGCAGCGCATGGGCGGCTCGCGCTCGTATTTGATCCTCGCGCTCAACGACCGCGAGCGGACCATCGCCGACTGGCGCGCGCGACAGGGCACCGACTGGTTCGACCAGATGATGCTGGGCGGGATGCTGACCTGCGCCGAGCACGGCTACCGCCTGATCGTCGAACTGGTCGACACGCATAGCGACCATATCGAGCGCGAGCTGCTGGCGGCGATCGCCGCGCTGCAACCCGATGGCGTGATCCTGACACCGCCGCATTCGGGCAATCCGCTGATCATCAACCTGCTCGAGGCGCAGGGCATCAGCTTCGCGCGGATCGGCTCGCTGACCGAGGGGCCCGGCATCCGGCTGATCATGGACGACACGCGGGCGGCGCGGATCGCGACCGAGCATTTGCTCGAACTCGGCCACCGGCGGATCGGCTTCATCGCCGGACCGGCGGAGTATGAACTCAGCGCGTGGCGGGTCGATGGCTGGCGTTCGGCGATGCAGACGGCGGGCGTTGCGGACGACGACCTGTTGGCGGTCGGCGATTTCAGCCACGCGTCGGGACGCTCGGCGGCGGCACAGTTGCTGGCGCTGGCCGAGCCGCCGACCGCGATCATCGCGAGCAACGATCAGATGACGCTCGCGACGCTCGAACTGGCGCGCGAGCGGACCCTGGCAGTGCCTCGCGACCTGTCGCTGATCAGTTTCGACGACACGCCGATCATCCGTCTGGCACATCCGCCATTGAGCGCGATCGTCCAGCCGATCGCCGAAGTCACCGCGCAAGCGGTCAGCTTGATCATCGCCGATCTCGGCGCGCGTCTGACGACCACCACACCCGTCACGGTCCCCGCCGTTTTGACGACCCGCAACTCGACCTCCCCGCCGCCACAATTCAGCAAGTAACGATAAAAGCCTGGGAGTTCGTGCTACCCGGGGCCTTGCTCCGCCGCGCTGTGAGAATATGCCGGCTACGCTGGACCGTCACACGACCAGTTCAAACGCAAGGCAGCGCGAAGGCGGGCAGCCCAACTCGCAACGGCTGTATTTGACGGCAAGGTGATGGCAGCGGTTGCCCGGAGCTAGCGAACGCAGTTGGGCGTAAACCGAATGGCCGGGATGGAGAGGAAAGCGGCCTCAAGGAAATCGGCCGATGGGTCGGATCGGGACAGGCGTCTCGACCATCTTCTGGCCGGTGTAGCTACCACCACGAAACTTCAGACATTGCGGCGTCTGGAAATCCTTCTCGCGAGCAAACACCAGGCTCCGCATCTGATAAGCCCGCTCTACTGGGTGAATTCTCAGAGCTGCTCGCATCGCGTTGGCGTCAGCAAATTGGATTCCGTCCAGGCGAGGCTCGGTCCCGACATTGGTCTCACGTCCAGTGGAACATTCGACAATGTAAACATGAGGGTAGACCTCCCAGCGGGCAATCCGCTCAGCATCTTTCCGGCTGATCGAAGCCTGCAGCATGACCCAAGCTCCTGCGCCATCAGGGCGAGCTGATGAGGCTTCAGGATCGTCTTGAATTTCTTCCGGTGAGGCGGCGCGGGCAACGACTTGTGTGGGATTGATCCCCGCCGAGCACCCAACGAGCATCGTCGCGCAGCCCGCTGCTATAAAGGGTGGGAAGTGCTTCACAGCCTGGACATAACGGCAACTCTCACTTTTCGGTCTTGGAATGTCTAGTCTACTCGATCCAGTCCGAGTGCATTCCGGATGATGTAGTGCAGATCGGTCTGGTCGAGCAGTCCCGACACGTTGACCGCATGCGGACCATAGGCCGCGATGCGGAGCTGTGTGCCGGTATGTTCCTGAGAGCCCTCCTCGGCCGTGCCGTAATTGACCGTCATGACACCGCCCTCGCGCGTATTGAGCGCGGCGGTCAGGCCGGGCGCGCGGGCGCCGTTGCCGATGATCTGGCTGGTATGCGCGTGATCGGCGGTGACGATCACCAGGGTGTGTCCGTCGGCCTTGGCGAATTCCAGCGCGACCTGCACCGCCTCGTCAAGATCGACCGTCTCGCCGATCTGGCCGCACGGATTGGCGGCATGGTCCTGCTTATCGATCGACGCGCCTTCGACCTGCAGGAAGAAGCCTTTGGGCCGGTTCTTGAGCAAGGCGATCGCCTTGCGGGTCATCGCAGCCAGATTGGGGGCCGTAGCCAGGCGTTGCGGGTTGGGCTGGCAGGTGACGGCGGGCTTGTCGATGTTGCCGTGGTGGCTGGCGCGCGGACCGGTCCAGCGCACCGGCATGTTGCCGTCGGCGAACAGCCCGATCAGCGGCCGCGTGTCGTCGGCGCGGGAGACGGCGTCGAGCTCGGCGGCATTGCGCACGATGCGATAGCCCCTCGCCTGCGCCTGCTGGAAGAGTGTCTTGCCCTTGTACCGGCCTGCCGTTGCCGCCTCGGCAAAGCTTGCCGCGCCGCCGCCCAGCACCAGGTCGGCGCGGGTATCGAGCAACTGTTCGGTGATCGAACCGGCGCCGCCATTCTCCAGCGCGTTCTGCGGGCAGAGTGTGCTCGTCGCGGCCGGCGCGTAGCATTTGCGCTGCGCGACATGGGCAACCTGCGCGCCCGGCGTGGCGTCCTGGATTTCCGAGGTCGATACATCGCCGGTGGCGAGCCCGGCCGACTTGGCCCGCTCGAGCAGCGTCTTGTGCGGCTTGCCATAGATATCGACGCCGATCGCGCCGTTATAGCTCTTGACCCCCGATGCCCATGCGGTCGCCGAGGCCGCGCTGTCGGTCACATAATTGGGTTTGCCGGTTTCACGATCGAGCGAATAATGCGTGTACTGGCCGGTGAAGGGCAGCGCATCGATGCCCTTGAAATACCCGCCAGCGCCCTCGGCATAGTTGCGCGCGATCGTAATTTCAGAGTCCCCCATGCCATCGCCGATCAGCAGGATGACGTTGCGCACCTCGCTCTTGTCGGCGAGCGCACGATAGGTTTCGTGCATATCGCCGAGAAGACGCCGTGCGCCGCCTGGCGCACGCACATCGCCGCGGGCCGCGCGCGACAGATCGGGTGCTGCCCGCTGGGCGACCGCAGGCTGGACGGACGCGGCGAGCAGCGCAGCGAGAGCGATATGCGAGATCATGGGGATGCTCCGGAACTGGATATTGGGTAGCAAGCCCCGCCTCTGCGGCGAAGCCTGCGGAGGATCAGAACTGCCCGCGGACGCCCAGGCTGATGCGGCTGCCCGAGGCTTCGTACGTCGTCGGAAAGGACGGATCCATCGTGTAGCCGGTGGTCTTCGCGTTCCCGACGTTGATGCCCTGCAGCTCGACGCGGAAGTTGCGCGTCACCTGATAGCTGGCGGCGACGTCGAACTGACCGTACGCATCGCGGTACACCGGATACATGTTACGCTCGATCCGCTCCACATAGGCGCCCTTGCGATTGTACGAGACGCGCAGCGAGAGCGGCCCCTTATCGAAGAAGACCGTGGCATTGTACGTCTTGTCGGCAAGACCGATCGGCGAGGTATCGATGCCGAGGTCGGATTCGCCGGTGAGCGAGCTGTCGAGGAAGGTGGCGTTGGCGTTGATGCCGAAGCCGTCCGCCCAGTCCGCAAACATGCCGAACGGGATTACCGCGTTCACCTCGACGCCGCTGACCTTGTAAGACCCCTCGGCGTTGACGGGCTGGTAGACGTCGAAATCGTAGACGCCGTTGACCGAGCCGTTGGCGTTGTAGACCGTCACGCCGGGCACCACACCGGTCAGCTGGCTCTGCACCACGCCCTTGATCTTCTTCCAGAAATAGGACGCTGCGAGAATGCCGCCGCGGGGCAGATATTTCTCGACGCCGACTTCCCACTGATCGGCCAAAGTGGGCTCCAGACCCGGGTTGCCGTCGGTGTAGCGAAAATTACCGATGCTCGCGATCCGCTTGTAGGCAAGATCGGTCAACGCCGGACGGATCAGCGTCTGCGAGGCGGCGGCGCGCAGGAACAGGCTGTCGGTAAGCTCGGCATGCGCGTTGACCGACGGCAGGAACTTTTCATATCTGCCGTCGCTGGACACCGGCGCGGGGGTCAGCCCGATCGAGCCGTTCGGGTTCTGGACCTGCTGGAAGCCTTCCGAATGGATGCTGGTGCGCAGATAGCGGCCACCGAAATTGACGAACACCGGCACGGCCACGGTGAATTCGAGGTCGACCATCGCATAACCGGCAATCGTCTCTTCCTGGACCTTGTAATAATTGGCGTCGCTGAACGGCGTGACGAACCCGTCGGGCCGGAAGAAGTCGCGGGCATAGGCGTTGGAAACCTGCGCCCAGCCAAGGTCGCGTGCCTGATAGCTCTTGCCGCCTGTGATGTCGGTCACGTTCTCGAGCGGGCTGTCGCCAAGTTTACGGACGTTGACATAGGCGCTGCTGCCGCGCGTCGGGCCCTGGATCTTCTCCTCGCCATATTCGCGCTCGTTGCTTTTGTTGGTGTAGCGGCCGCCGAAGTTGAAACGCTTGAGCAAGGACGTTTCGAAATTATAGCTCAGGTCGATCTGCGCGGCGTATTTGTCGTCCTTGATCTGCTCGCGAAAGGTTTCATACGCCTCGAACAGATAGGCGTTCGGCGCATTGTACATGTCGATCGTGCGCGGATTGGCGCTCGGGATCGTCTCGCCGCCATTCTCGGTATAGCGGGTGCGCGACGGCGCATAGGCGACGTGCTTGAGGTTCGAGGTATCGAGCGTTTTCTTCGCGCCGGAATAGCCGCCCAGCGCATTGATCTTCCAGTTGCCCGTCGACCAGTTCATCTCGCTGCCGAACTGACGATAGTCGGTCTCGTTGATATATTCCTTGCTCAGGAATTCATGCTGGGTGTTGGTGTACGAGACATCACGCAGCACGACGATGCCGCTGTCGGCCAGCGTCGTGGCGTCGAAATCGTGGATCGTCTCGAGCGTCGAGTTGCTCGACGCCGCATAGCCGGCGGCATCATATTCGTCCTCGGTCGTATCGTACGAGCCGAGAAACGCGTCGAAGGCGATATTGAAATTGTCGCTCGGCTTATATTGCACCGAACCCGACAGACCGAGGCGATCCTGATCGTTCTGGTAGACGCGGTCGCCGACCTTATCGAGAAAGACGATCTTGTTCTTGTCGGCATTGGTGAAGGTGATGCCGGCGTCGCGTTGCAGCACGGCGATCGCCTGGTTGCGGTAGACGGTGCCGGTACGGTCGGTCCAGCGCGCGATCGGCCGGAAGTTGATCCCGGAATTCGAGTCGGTGCGGTTGGTGCGCTGCTGCTTGGCGACCGAGACGAGCACGCCAAAGTCGCCGAAGGTGTTACTGGCGAGAAACGAGAAATTGGGGTCGATCTTCTCGGAGATCGAGTTGTACGCGCCGTCCGCGCTGCCCACCACGCGCAGGCCGGCATTATCGAAAGGCCGCGCGGTGCGGATCAGCACCGAGCCGGCGATGCCGCCTTCCTCGTCTGCCGCCACCGGCGACTTCTGCACCGTGACGGACTGAATCAGTTCGGAGGCGAAGATGTCGAATTCCACGTCGCGCCCACCCGAGCCCGAGGCGGTCGCCAGCTTGTTGATCGACACGAAGGTGAATTCGCTCGGCAGGCCGCGGACGTTGACGCGCGTGCCAAGGCCTCGTTCGCGCTCGATCGTCACGCCGGGGACGCGCTGCAGCGCTTCGGAGAGGTTCTGCTCGGGGAAATCGGCGATATCGGTGGCGATGATCGAGTCCGAAAAGCCGATCGTATCGCGCTTCATCTCGATCGCTTTCTTGAGGCTGCGACGATAGCCGCTTACAACGATGTCCTCATCGGCCTCGGCTTCCTCACCGACTGGAGCCTGTACGGTTTGGGCGAGAGCTGGCGCGGCGGATAGCGCTGCGATCGCTGCACCCAGCAGAAGGTGTCCCATGCGGTCGACATGCTTCAAATTGCAGATCATTTTTCTGCTTCCCCCGATGCGTATAGGTCAGTGACACTTCCCGAGCCGAGCTCCAGACGTGCGACTTCGCATCCCGAACTCGATGAGTTCGAGATAGTGTTAGATGTTATAGAGTTGAGCGGTACTTCACGCTCGGTGATGCGCTGACTCTTTCACCACCTGCCAACCAATAATCGAGCAACTCAGATATCGTTGCTCGCAGTCGCATTGCAGCGGCAAGCACAAGGCTCGCGAGATTTGTCGTTTCTATCTGGCCTTCACAGCGACGAACGTCGGCAACCATTCAATATTTAGCACATAGCGCTCCCAATCACCGCTATCCGGCTCGATGTTGCATGCGTGAAACTTGTGACGTGCATGTTACGATGCAGCAATAACTGCGCGCATTTTTGTATGCCGCAGCCGTGACGCGGGTGTTCATGGCAAGCGCGTTGCGGCTGTCGACAGACAAATGGCAACGATCTGGCTGACTTGCGTCATGCCTCAGTGGCTAGGTTGGGCGCTGCACGTCAGCCTAAGGCATCGAAAGGTCACCGACGCCCCAGCCCCTGTCTACGACCCGGGCGGCGGCTGCCTTCATGGCAGCGAATTCATGCAACTGGGATGTCATCCCGCCGGTTCAGCGGTGATGACCCTGTTCGACAATCAAATCGCTATCGTCACTGGCGGTGACTCTGGAATTGGTGCCGCCTGCGCCAAGGCGCTTGGCGACGGTGGTGCCTGTGTCGTGATCACCTATTTCAAAGATGCGGGAGCGGCGCAGGCGGTCTGCGCATCGATCGGCGACGACGATCGCGCGATCGCGGTCCAAGCCGATGTCGGCGACGAAGCCGCGGTCGAGCGGTTGTTCGCGGCAGCTGAAAAAGCGTTCGGCACGGTCAGCCTGCTGGTCAATTCGGCCGGATTGAACATGAGCGGCGTGATGCTGGTCGACATGGAACTCGGGCAGTTCGACCGGGTCATCCGTTCCGATCTTTATGGCCCGTTCCTGACCTGTCGTCGGCTGGTCCGCGCGCTCGAAGCGAAGAATGCCAGAGGCCGGATCGTCAACATATCGTCGATTCACGAACACGCGCCGCGCCCGGGCGGAGTGGATTACGATTCTGCAAAGGGCGGCCTGTCGCAGTTGACCGCGACCTTGGCGCTGGAACTGGCCCCAAAGGGTATCGCGGTGAACGGAGTCGCGCCGGGAATGATCCTGACGCCGATGAACCAGTCCGCGCTCGATCATCCGGACGAGCTCGCGGCGAAGGAAGCGGCGATCCCATGGAAGCGCGCCGGGCGGCCCGACGAGGTCGCGGCGCTGGTCGCGTTTCTATTGTCGCCAGCGGCCGACTATATCACCGGTACCACCGTGACGATCGACGGCGCGCTATCGCTCACCGTGGCGCAGGGCGCATGACGATCACGTACGCAGTCGAGCAGCTCGACATCGTCACGATTTCCGCCGTGTCGGTAATCGAGGGCATGGACCTGATGAGTCCGTTCGTCTGGCAGGAAGGCGACCTGTACCGGATCATGGTTCGCGGCGTACCGCATCCGCTCGAGCCCCGTGATCCGACCGGGATCATCGCGCGCGGGGAGAGCCGCGACGGGCTGACCTTCTTCATGAATCCGGGTCTTGCGATCACGCCTGGCCCTGGTGCGGAAGACCTGGGCGGCTGCGAGGATCCAACCGTTCTCATGGCTGGCCACGAGTATCTCGTTTATTATACCGGCGTCGATAAAGCGCGCACCCAAGGGTGCATGATCCTGGCCGCAGGCCCCGACCTTACCGCGCTGGTCAAGGAAGACCTAGTGCTGAAGGCATCGCCGGGCGAAGGCAATATCAAGGAGGCGACGCTCGCGCAGACCGCGGCCGGCGACTGGCGCCTATTCTACGAATATGCCGCGCAGGGCGCGTCGCGGATCGGCATGGCGGGCGGCCCGACGCCGAAGGGCCCGTGGACCGTGCTGCCCGATCCGTTCGGCATCCGCGCGGACAGCTGGGACAATTGGCATCTGTCGACCGGGCCTATCTGGCAGGGGGCGGGGCAGGATCCGGTGATGTTCTACAACGGCGCGACGCACGATGCGCGCTGGCGGATCGGCTGGATCAGCTTCAGTCCCGATTTCGCGCGCGTGACAGGGCGTGGGCTCGAACCGCTGCTCGTGCCGCCGCCTGCCGTGACCCGCGAGGCAACCGACATCGCGTTTGCAGCGTCGGCCGTGGCAGCTGGCAACCTGATAGCGCTGTATTATTCGCTGGAGGACCGGATGCTACGGCGAGCGTTGATTGGACGGTATGGCGGTTAGCCAAACCAATCGCCGCGCCGGGGAACGGCAAGAAGGCTAAACCGACAGGCCGCTAGACGGGTTGAGCGAGGTCGAGATCATGCGGATCGCCTGCAACCCGCTCGTCAACAGAACGAGGCAGATGAAAGATCGTCCGGCCGAATTTATCCGGCACTGCGGCGATTACCGCTACATTTCCGAAAACTACGCGCGTCCGGCCTTCCGGTCCGCGATAACGGGTCACAACTTCAATCGTCCGACGCCCCGCCACGAAGACCCGTCGCGAGGTTATTCCCGGCCGGGTCTCACCCGGCCCGCGCGACGTTCGACTGCGTCGGCAAGCTTCGCACGATCCGCAACGGGCAGATCCGCAGCGAACGCGACGGCGCGACGCTCGACCGCTGCGCGTACTGCCATGTCCGCGGTTCGCGCCCGATCCAGCGCGGCGAGCACCGCGGCCTGATCCACCGGATCTCGCCGCAGGAGCGCGGCGGCCTCCGCCTTGGCCTTGCGAGAGACCGCGATCGTCGGTCGCATCGCGCGTCGCGCCTGCCGCAAAGCCCGCCGGAACGGCCGGCGGTCGGCCGCTGACAATTCGGCCCCCGCGATGCGGAGCGAACCGGCGTTGAGCATGCGCGTATCGGTGCGCAGCGATGCGTAGCCGGCGCCCAGCGCGCCCGCGAGAAACAGATTGAGAATGATCGAAACGAGCAGCCCGATGCGCAGTTTTGCCGTCATCTATCGATCCGATCCCGTGATGTCGCCGAACGACGTGCTGCCGTTTATCGCGCCCAGATCGGCGGCGGCACCCACCCCGTGGCCGAGATCGATCGGCACGCTCATCGCCACCGCTGCCGTACCGGCCGCCGCCCCTGCCAGCGTCGCCGCGATCCCGACTCCCGACCACCACCAGCGCAGCCGCAACGCGGCACGGCGGGTCGCGATAGCCCCGCTGGTGGCGATCTGCGCGGCAAGGTCCAGTCCAGGAGCCTCGACCCGCCACCTGTCCAGCCGTGCGTCGAGGTCGGCGGCCTCGGCAAGGATCGCGGCCCCCGCCGGCGTCGTGGCGAGGCGGGCGCCGGCCGCGCGGTACCGATCTGGCCAGCGGGCCACGGCGGCACCGTAAGCGGCGGCCAGATCGCGGACGCGGTCGATGGTCAGCGGATCAGTCATGGGCGTCGTCCTCCTGCGACGAGGAAAGCCGGGTGCGCAACGTGCGCCGTCCCCGTGCCAGCAAAGATTCCAGCGCCTCGATGCTGACGTCGAGCACGGCCGCCGCCTCCGCACCGGGCAGATCCTGATAATGGACCAGCAGGATCGCGTCGCGCTGGCGCTCGGGCAGGCTGGCGATCGCTATTGCGACCGTCCGATCGCGCTCGGCCTCGATCAGGCTCGACTCCGCGTCCGGGGCGGGATCGGGCATCTCTGGTAGCCCGCCGTCCGCCGCCTCGCGGCCCATCTGGGGGCGGCGACGCAATCGGTCGCGGCACAGGTTGAGCACGACCGTATGGAGCCAGGTATCGAACCGCGCTGCGCCCGGCTGCCAGGCGGCAGCTGTTCGCCAGACGCGGACGAACGCATCCTGCGCGACGTCTTCCGCCGCCGCGCGATCGTGCAGCATCCGCGTCGCAAGGCCGAGGATGCGGGGCAATTTCGCGGCGACCAGCAGCCGCGCTGCCGCTGCATCGCCGCGACCGATCCGTGCGAGCAGGGCGGTATCCGGATCGTGATCGAGCAAGCCTGGTCTTTCGCGCCGCCATGATGTCCATCGTCGAGTCAGGAACCGGTTTTACCCGAAGCCGCTATCGGCGTCCGGCGCGCGGTACGTCCTGCTGACTAAGGTCCGGGAGCGTGTCGCTCCCGGACCCAGTCGATCAGCGATACCGCCAACCGCCATGCCAGCGATAGCGATGCCCCCAATAGCGGTTGGCATGCCAATACCCGCGACCGGGGTAATAGACGCCGACCCGCGGCGGAGGCACGACCACGACGCGCCGGACGCGGTTGGGGACGCAGCGACCATAGGCGCCACGGTGAAACCGGGGACCACAGCCTTGTCGCGCTTCGGCAGGCATAGCCGTCGTGATGGCGGTTCCGACCGCCAGTGCGGCCAGCAAGAGCTTTTTCATGAAATACCTCCTGACGTGATCGACGCCGGTTGCGCGGCGTCATGCAGGCTTCAACGACGCAAGACGCCGTTTCCGTCGCGCCTCAGGCAAAAACGTGGTTTTTCATGAGCAAGTCAGCGACCGACGTGCCCTTGTCGTGACGCCCCCGCCCCGCTCAGCGGCCAACAATCAGGCGAACGGTGGAATGGGTGCGACGAAAGCGCCCGCCATTAAGGAACACGCACACGGTCATGCCCTAAGGTTGGGGCCACTCTTTGACCGGAACCGACATTTGTCCAACGCCTTGTTTTCCCGCCGCGATCTGATCAACGGCGGTGTCGCCGCGCTCGTGACGGCCGCCTTGTCGGAACGGGTTTCCGCGCGCGCGCCCGAGCGCCGGCTCGTACTGGTCAATCCGCATAACGGCGAGCGCTACGACGCCTGCTTCTTCGCCAATGGCCGCTATCGCGCGGAGGGTCTTGCCGAACTCAACCACGCCATGCGCGATTGGCGCACGGGAGCGACCCGGAAAATGGACCCGGGGCTCCTCGACCTGCTGGTGCGGGTTCGTGATCGGCTCGACGTCCCTCCACGCAAGGCGCTGAAGCTGGTTTCGGGGTATCGGAGCCCGAAGACCAACCGCGCGCTGCATGCGCGGTCGCACGGCGTCGCCAGCAAGAGCCAGCACATGCTCGGCAAGGCGACCGACATCGCAATCCCAGGGGTGCCGCTCAGTCATCTCCGAAGCGCCGCCTTGTCGCTGCGCGGTGGGGGCGTCGGCTATTACCCAAACGACGGTTTCGTACACATGGATACAGGCGCAGTGCGTCACTGGAGCTGAGCCGGATACCGCGGAACAGGCATCGGTCTTCAAGGCGTCTTAGTCGGGCGTGTCCCGCGACAGGTCCGCGGTCAGGCCATAGCCCCGGAGCCGTGGCCACTGGCCGCGGTCGAGGATGGTGATGCTTGCCGGGGGCACCGGTGCCAGCCGATCCGACGGCAGGTCGAGGATCATCGACGTGACAGCGCGGACGACCCCGCCATGCGTTACCACCAGCGCATCACCCGCTAGCGTTGCCAACGCATCCGATAGCCGATCGCGAAATGCCTGGCCGGACTCCCCACCCGGCGGTGTGAAGTCGCCCGCCCGCCACGCCCGCCAACACGCGGGATCGCGCGTGCGCAGGTCATCGGTGTCCTGACCCTCCCATTCGCCGACGCCGATTTCACGCCACCGTCGATCCGGCCGAGCGTCGAGTCCCAACAACGCCGCGGTGCGGCTCGCGCGCCGGAGGTCGGAGCAGATCGCATCGCGGGGAAGATGGGGCGGCAAGGCAGTCGCCAGCGCGCGGGCCTGGTCTTCGCCGCGGGGTGAAAGGTCAGGATCGGCCTGCCCCTGCAAACGTCGCGCCGCGTTCCAGACGGATTCGCCATGGCGGACCAGGTATAGTCGGCTCATTGCCGCACCGGCAGCGACAGGCGGGCCACGGTCCCCTGCCCGGGCTTGCTGAGCAACGTGAAGGTTCCGCCATGGCGCTCGACAAGCGCCCTAACCATCGCCGTGCCGACGTCCGACGTATCCGGCGCTCCAGCATCGCTGGGCGGCGCAACGGACAGCGCGCGCTCGACCGTTTCGCTGTCCATCCCGCGCCCGTTATCGGCAATTTCAATCAGCACCATATCGTCCTTCTGATCGCTCCTGATCCGCACGCCGATCCGACCGCCACGATCGGGCAGCATCGCCAGCCCACTGCGTATCAGTTCTTCGAGGGCTCCGCGTAGCTTCAGGCGGTCCGCCAGTATGGATCTCGCGTCCGCCTCCAGATCGAGTTCGCAACTGATCCCCCGCGCGGCAATTTCCGGACCGAACCGCGTGAGTGCGGCTTGTGAGAGACGGCACGGATCACAGGGCTCGAGATGGAGATCGAGCGGATGGCCGATCTGCGTCACGCGGCCGATCGAACGCATGATCTGCTCCACATCGACCAGCGCATCCTCCAAGCTCTCCGACGTTCGCAGCGAAGCGATGCGGCTCTCCAAGGTGTCGACCAACCGGTGCACCGTCAGGTGAGAAAGGCTCTCGGACTTCGCATCTCGGGCCCCGCCGTCGTGGGCCGCCGCCTCACGCAATGCCATCGCCTCGGCCGTCCCATTATAGGCACGCGCCACGGCCCCGACTTCATCCTTGCGATCCTGATCGAGACGTTCGGTCGTATCGCCCGAGGCCAGCCCGTCGAGCGCCTTGCCCAACTGGCGGAGCGGGCCGAACAGATCGGATGCGAGATAGGCCGCGATCAGCAGCGACAACGACAGCGCAGCAAGGATCGCGACCGCAGCCATCACATTGGCAGATCGTCGCAATTTCCTGGTTTCGTCGCGGATCACCTGTCCACGCACCTGATCGGCTTGGGCGATGCGTTCGGTCAATGCCCGGAATGCGGCATAATCCCCCGTATCCAGCCGATCGTCGACCCGCCGCACGGCGTCTGCCCGGCGCCCCTGCCCGGCGAGAACGAACACATCGCGCGCCGCACCGATCAGGCTCTCATGCGCGGTCTTCACGGTTTCCAGATCACGTTTCTCGCGCGCCGTGGTCGCGAGCCGATCCCATTTCGCGAACACGGCGCGGGTCGGCGCAATCGCCCGCTCGAAATCCTGCCGAGCGTCGGGAATCTCGCCTCGACCACCCGCCAGGCTGTCATGGACCTCGGACAGCGCCTGAAAGGTTTCGGCGCGAATTTGCTCGAGGTACAGGCTGCGCCGGTAATGCGTCTCCACCTCGTTCGACGTGGTCTGCCAACGCAGCGACATGAACAGCGCGACCATCGCGATCAAGAGCGTGGTCGTCGCCAAGCCGCCGAACGCGATCATCAATTTACGCCGTAACGTCACAGCTTTAACCCCACATGCTGCCACCAGCCGAAATAGACCGCGATAATCAGCAGGGCATGGACCGGCAGCAGGATGGCGCTGAGCCGAAGCAGATCGGCGGGCGCCCAGGCATCAGGGTCGGCTTCCTGAAACATCAGCAACGCCTTCGAACTTACCGGAAACGTCAGGCAATAATCCATGCCGACCGATCCGATGAACATGACCGCGGCGGGATTGAGTTTCAACGTACCAGCGAGATACAGCAGCGCCGGCGTCAGCGCCGCCGCACGCGCGGTATGCGATGTCATGTACAGATGCGACGTGAGCGTTATCAGCGCGAGGGCCAGCAGGATAAAACTGCTGGATCCACCATCGGTCAGTCCGGAGGCTGAAAACACCAGCCCGATCAGCCACTTTGCGGCGCCCGTCCCGATCAACGCCTGCCCAAGCACCAGCGCCGCCCCGACGAAGACGATGAGATTCCAGTTTACCGCCTTCAGCCCGTCCTTCCAGGCGATGACGCCGATGCCGGGCAGCGTGAGGATCAGGGCTGCCAGCACGCTGACCGTCGCGATCTGAAGACCATGCAGATGTTCGGTCGACCACAGACCGACCGACGCCAGGATCACCATCAGCGTGATCCACTCGTCACGACTGAACGGTTTGGACGCGGTCGTCTCGATCGACAACGATTTCGCGCGCAGATCCTTGTCGAGAAACAGCCGACCGATGATCCAGGTCGTGACCGCGCTGGCGATGAGCGCGAACGGCAGGCCAAAGAGCAGCCACTGGACGAACGACAATTTGGTGCCGCCAAGATCGCCGAGCAGGTCGTTGGCAATCAGATGCGATCCGGCCCCCGTCAAGCTGGCGACCGTGGAGACGAGGATCACGGTCGGAATCAGCAATGCCAGCGCGCGGGTCACTTTTGCGCTGCCCGCCGCATCGGACAGGCTGCGGAAGACCGGCAGCGCGACGGCTGCACGCCCCGACGTGGACGGGATGAGGAAAGCGGTCGGCAACAGCACGAGCGTGACCAGCCACATCATGGCGCTGACGCTTCGCGCCCGCTTGGCGACCAGACCGGTCAGCCGCGCGGCGAGACCTGTATCCTGGACCGCCGTGCCCAGGATGAACGCCCCGATCATCAGCCAGATGACGTCGGATTCGAGCGCTGTGAAAAGCTGTTCCTGTTCAAGCGCACCGCCGAGCACGAGCAGCAATACCACGCCCAACGCGACATAGGCGGCGTTGATCTGCGTCAGCGACCAGAGCACCACGGCCGTGCCAAAGCCAAAAAGCGCAAGCCGAGCCTCGTTGCCCAGCCCCGCCGGGATCATGACACCGATCCCGAGCAAGGCGATCAGCAGAACGACCGGGACTGCGCCGATCGTCCAGCGCCAGCGCCGTTCCGGCACGCTCCGCGCGGGGGGATCGTCCGCGAGCGCCCACAAGGAACTATCCGACATCACCGCGCCGCGGCGCGTTTGTCGGCAATCGCGATCCCGGCCAATACGGTCCGCATAACGTTCTCGGCACATTGCACGAGTTCGCTTGCCGCGATCGACATGGCCTCCTCCAGCGTTTCGGGCGCGTGGACGGTCGAAAAGAAGGCGCTGACCCCGTGCTCGTGCACGACTTCGGCTCGTTCGCCGATCGTTCCGGCCAGGGCGATGACGGGTATGTCGAGCAACCGGGCACGGTCGCCGATCTCCGCAGGAATCTTGCCCCGCGCAGTCTTGAAGTCGATCCCACCCTCAGCGGTGATGATGAGGTCGGTGCCGGCCAACGCCTCGTCGAGCCCGAAATAAGGCAGCAGGACGTCGAACCGGGAACTCAGCTTCGCGCCAAGCATCGCATGCAAACCGGCACCGATGCCGCCAGACGCTCCGCCGCCTGGCATCGACCGGACGTCGATCCCGAGATCGCGTTCGATGACGTCCGCATAGTGATCCAGTGCAGCGGCCAGATACTCGACGTCTTCGGGTGAGGCGCCCTTTTGCGGACCGAAAATCCTCGCCACGCCATTCTCGCCGCACAACAGGTTCTTCATGTTGCAGGCGACCTCGATCTCGACGCCCTGCAGGCGCGGATCGAGACCCGAAAGATCGATGCGATCGAGATGCTTTAGCCCCATCCCGCCTTCCGCGATCTCCTCGCCATCGGCGTCCAGCAACTTTCCGCCGAGTGCGCGTACCAGCCCTGCACCGCCGTCGTTGACGCCGGAATCACCGCACCCGACGAGAATACGCGAGACGCCGGCATCCAGCGCGAGCGCGATAAGTTCGCCTACGCCTCGCGTGGTCGTTCGACAGGGATCGCGCTGTTCACGGGGAACGAGTTTCAACCCTGCGGCCATCGCGATCTCGACGACGGCGACCGGCTCTTCGCCGCCGAGCAGCGCGAGCCCCGCATCGATCCGTTCGCCGACCGGGCCCGTAACCCGGACATCCTTCACAGAACCACCGGTCATCCGCGCCATGGTATGCGCAGTCCCCTCGCCCCCATCGGCAAGCGGCAACTCGACCACGTCGGCGTCGGGGCAGGCCCGCAGGACTCCCTGGGCGATCGCCGACGCCACATTCTCGGCATCGAGATTTTCTTTGAACCCCGATGGGGCGATCACGATGCGCATGCGCGGCTCCGACAGGCGTCATCACGAACGATCGCCGACCGCGTCGACGGACCGCCGGTCAAGCTCAAGGCAGATGACTTTTCCCCGACGAGACAGTGCAAGGCGCGGCATAATCTGGGTACCGCGATCAACGTCTTCATCATGCTTCCCCGCCTTTTGCCCGCGCCCAACGTGGCGCGATCAGGCGGCGTTCCCTATCTCGCTGAAAATTCGCATATTTTGATTGTGCGACACGCCAAATGGGGCCGACGAACAGCGCGACAGCTCCTGAACGGGCATCTGGTCCGCATCGCCGTCTGACAGTGAGGCCTCGCAGCACTCGTCGTCGTTGCCGGTCACGATTGCCGTCGTGTGTGTCGGGCCGACGAAGGCGATGTTCGATCGCGAGATGACGCTGATCATGCGGTTAGCAGGCGTCTGATCGGGTGACGGTGCGGCGTTTACTTGCAGAGCTGTAGAGCGATCGCATCAAGCTGACGATCGTAGCTCGCTCGCTCCGCCGCACTCAGGAAGCCCTGTTTGGCGGCAAGTCGATCGCTCGCCTTGCGGATCGCTTCGACGCGATTCCACAAGCGCTGCGACGTTTGTTTGGTAATCCGGCGCGCCTTGCTGGCGGTGCCAATATCCGCCTGCAGGATGTTCGCCCGCATCGAGATATGGTCCTGCATCGCGGTCTTGCCCGAGCCGCTCTTCAGATGACGCTGTTGCGTCACGTTACAGCTCGGATAGTCACTCTGCCACGATCGGGCTTCCGAGGCGGTTGCGGTGAGGGCAAAGACCAGGGGGATCAGATATTTCATGGGGTCGCTCCTGTCGTACCGGGCAGCGTATAGGTCCGGTTCGGCTTAACGCTCGATGAGCGCGACGGCAGTGCCAAGCATCAAATCCACGATGCCGGGCAAAACGATGGGCCGCGTTCGCGCCCTCTCGTCCATGCCCGGCGGTTGCTGGTCAAGACGCGCAGAGCTCCATCACCAGGCCATGGCGATCGAGATCGTTGCCAACGGCACGACAGACGCGGTCGTGCCATCGGGAGCGTCGAGCCTTCGGAGCTGAGGGTCTCGAACGAGAGCAAGGATTTCGCCCTGCAACGATGCCTTTGCGCCCGCGATCTTCACCGGCTGGGCAACGCTCATCCCGGCACTGCCATAAACCCTGTCTCCGCTATCCGCTGCATAGAAGCTGCGCCAACCGGCACCGACCGAAACCGGCACCGTGAGCGTCGGGCCGTCCTCCGCGCGCGTGAGCGGGAACGCGGGGGCTATACCGACGATCGTGTAGAAGCCCCCCTGCCCCTTCGTCCGCGTCGTCGCGGCAAAGCGTGGCGCGAGAAACCCAAGTGCGTCCTTGCCGGTGTAGAGGAACGTCAGGCTGGCTTCATGGGTCGTGCCCGCCACCCCGTTGGGACTGGCCTTGATGGCATACGCTCCCGCTGCCGACAGCCCCGTGCCAGGCCGCCATGCGAGACCGACGATCGTGTTGCTCTCGTACCAGCTGCGCGGTCGAGATCTCTCGTCGGATCGCGGCGCGTGGAAGCCGTTCGAGCTTTGCCCTGTCAGGAACAGGACCCCCTCCCCATCCGCGCGGCGCTTCAGCACCGCGGCGCCGCCGATCGCGACATGGATCGGAACCCTGCCGAGGCCGGCGTCATCGTCGTCATACGCTCCGCGCGCGTAATCGCCGTTACGGACATCGAACGAGACGATCGGATGAACGGCGCCGTCGCCCACGTCGACTTCGGATAACGTCGCATCCTCGGTGTCGATGAACGGCACGGTCTGCGCCGACGCGGGTGGCGCAACGACGCAGACGAGCGTCGCTGCGAGACCCATCAGGGCTGTCGTGGTCACGAGGTGCGTCGCACCATCCACACGGTATCCCCGGCATCGTCGACGACAAAGATCGCACCATCGTCGCGCGTCTGCACGCTCACCGGTCGACCATAGACTTCATTCGTCTTCTCGTCCGCGACGAACCCGGTCAGGAACGGCTGCGGCGCGGCCGTCGGCCTCCCATTTGCAAATGGTACCGCGAGCACGTCATACCCGATGAACGCGGACCGGTTCCACGAGCCATGCCGCGCGACATACGCAATCTGTTGCGCGGCCGGCGCTCCCTTTGCGAACGCCACGCCCAACGCCGCGGCATGGGGACCAACGGCAACATCGGGCATCAACGTCGTCGCCAACAACTCGCGCTTGTCGTTCGCATGACGTGGATCCTGCCTCCCGTAATAGCTGTAGGGCCATCCGTAGAACCCGCCGTCACGCACGCCGACGAGATAGTCCGGCGCGATATCGTCGCCGAGCTGGTCGCGTTCATTGACGGCGGCCCACAACACATTCGATCCCGGCGCCCAAGCCATGCCGACCGGGTTACGAAGCCCCGAGGCATAGAGCCGCTCCCGTCCGGTACGAAGATCGACTGCGAGAATTGCCGCTCTTCGGGTCTCCTCGTCCATGCCGTGTTCGCCGACATTGGATGCCGATCCGACCGACACATACAGCGTCCGCGCATCTGCACTGAGCAACAGGTTTCGCGTCCAGTGATTGTTGTAGCCACCCGCAGGCAGCGACACTAGCGGCTGCGGCGTGGCGGTCACGCGCGTCTGGCCGGGCGTGAACGGGACGCTGACGACGCCGTCGGTATTGGCGACATACAGGCGACCGTTGCCGTACTGCATCCCGAACGGCTGGTTGAGCCCCTCGATCAGAACGAAACGCTGTTCGGCGATCCCGTCGCGGTTCGCGTCGCGTAACAGGGTGATACGGTTGGCGCTGAAGCCGGTCGTCTTCGACAGCGCCTGGCCACGCTGGACGTCCGGCTCGGCATCCAGCTTGGGCTTCGTACGCGCTTCCGCGATCAGCACGTCACCATTGGGTAGCAGCAGTGCCTGGCGAGGGTAGTCCAAGCCACCTGCGAATTTGACGACCTCAAACCCCTGCGGCGCCTTCGGTTTACGCCCCTCGGGCCAGCCGATCGTCTTGGGGTGGTTGACCACGGACGCGGTCGCATAAGGCTCTGCCTGCGTCTTCAGGCCGACCACCGACGGTGTTTTCTGTGCAACGGCACCGCTTGCAAGGCTCAATACGCCGGCGGCAGCAAGGATCGTTTTCATAATGTCTCCCGGATCATGATCGAAAGAGTAACCCCCTGACAATCATGGATATCCGTGAGTTGGACAGTATTGACGATTAATTCCTGACGTTTCAGGAATCCCGCTCTCGGCAACAGGCCAAGGCTGTCGAACTGGACGCAGGATCAAAATGACATAATTTTCACGTCGCCGTGGCACGAAACAGCGCCCGCGCGTTGTCGCCGTTCCTCAGCGAACGGATATCATGCCGAAAACATTGACTATTATCGGCATGGGCGCCTGTGGCGTCGCAGCGTTCGCCGAAGCTGTCACCCGGTTATGCTATGACCCAGGCGACGGGTGGAAGGTCCATTTGGTCGAGCGTGACGATGAACTCGCGCGCGGATTGGCGTTCGGCACGGAACAGCCCGGCCATCTTCTGAACACGGAATCCCGTCTCATGGGGCTCTACGACCGCGAGCCCGGTCATTTCAGAACCTGGCTTGAGGCGCGGCGCGCGGCGTCGGGCACGCCGCTCGATCCCGATGGCGTCGAATACCCGCAACGCCGCGAATACCGCGTCTACATGCAGGAGGTTCTCGACAATGCGCTCCAGCAGGCGCGCACCGCCGGGATCGATGTCCAAGTCCACCGCGAGGAAGCAATCGCCATCGAGGGCGATCACGCTGCGGGGACGGTTCGGTTCGCGAACGGGTCGACGATCGCCACCGACGTCGTCCTGCTGACCATCGGCACGCCCGATCCGGACCGGTTCGGCAATCTGAACGGTACGCCCGGCTATTTCGACTCCCCCTACCCCGCCCACCGCATGACCCAGGAAATCGAGCGGGATCAGCCCGTAGTCGTCCTCGGCAGCGGCCTCAGTGCCATCGACGCGGTCATGACACTGCTCGACGATGGACACCGCGGCAACATCCACCTCGTATCGAAGGAAGGGATGCTGCCACGCGTCGAAATTCCCGCGCCCGAGACAGGCTATGACCGTCAGCACCTCACGCTGGAAAACGTCCATCGCCTCATCCGCGAGCGGGGCAGCGCATTCTCGGTAGTGGATCTGTTCCGCCTCTTTCGTCTGGAGGCCGAAACTGCCGCGGGACGTGCGATCGATTGGCAGGCGGAGGATCGCTACGACGGGGACGCCGAGGCCGCCCTGCTGCGCGACATCGCCGCGGCGGAGTCCGGAGACGAACCGTTCCAGCGCATCCTCACCGCCACGCGTCATGACTCGACGGCGATATGGAACCTGTTGCGCCCCGCCGACCAGAAACGGTTCGGGCAATGGCTGGCACCGCATTTCGCTGCGGCGCGCTTCGTCACGCCGATGGTGAACGCGCGGCGCCTGGCCGATGCGATGACGCGGGGATTGCTCAGCGTACGCGGTCGGATCGATGAAACCGTTGCCAGCGAGACCGGTACGGGCTTCACGGTCCGGTTCGAGAATGGCGATACGATCGACGCACCGGTCGTCGTCAACGCCACGGGACAGGCTACCGCACTGAACGAGATGAAGGAGACGCTGGTCAAGGATCTGCTCGCGAAGGACTGGCTGCAGCCGCATCCGGTCGGTGGGGCCATCGCGCACCGGGCGACGTGTCGGATCATATCCGCCACGCGCGATGCACCACGGCTATACGCGCTCGGCCAATTGCTGAACGGCGAGTTGCGCGACACCAATGCGGTCTGGTTCAATGTCGAATGCGCCGGTCGTGCGGTCGACGACATCCTGCGCCAGCAATGAGCGCGATCGGCAACATCGCGGCGGCACTCCTGCCGCTTTACGGCGTGATCCTGCTCGCCTGGGCTGTCGGCTCCCGCGTTCCCTGGGCGGCAAAGCTGTGCTCGAAGGCACTCGTTTTCGGCCTCATCCCGTTGCTGGTCATCGACAAGGTGCTCGGCGCGGAAGTGCAACAGCTGATGGTGATACCACCGTTGATGTTCGTGGTTTCGGCACTGATGAGCATCCCGGCATACCGGTTGGCCAAGCGGCTCGGCGACGACTTCGATCCCAAACTGCTGTCGGCGTCCTTCTCGTTCTTCAACGTTGCGTTCTTTGGGGTGCCCGTCAACCAGGCCCTGTTCGGCGAGGTCGGCGTATCGACGGTGATCTGCGCGTATATCGGCAGCGCGCTGTACGGCAACACGATCGGGTATTTCCTCATCGCGCGTACCAAGGAAGGTACGCGCAAGGCCGCTACCAAGGCGTTGCGGGTGCCACTCGTGTATGTGGTCATCGGCTCGCTCCTGGCAAAGTGGGGCGGCGTCACGATGCCTGAAGCGGCAGCGCCTATCGTCTCGATCGCCGGCACGTTGGTGTCGGTCCTCGGCATGGCGGTGATCGGCCTCAACCTTGCCGAAACCGGCCGCGACGACTGGCGGCCAAGACTGATGACGCGCATCCTCGCGGTCAGGCAGGTCGCCGGCGTGATACTGCTCGGTGCCGCGCTCGCACTCGAAGCGGCCTTCGTCGGTGTATTGAGCCCACGCGACCGCGTGATCGTCGGGCTCGTCGCCCTGTTCCCGATCGCCAGCAACGTGACCTTGTTCGCGACCCTCCTCGACACGAACCGCAAATCGGCGGCGATCCTTGTCGCGCTGTCGAGCGCCGTATCCCTCGTCCTCGTGCTGCTGGTCGTGGGCGTCTTTCACTCGGCCATGCCGACGAGTTAATCACGGTTCCCCAGTGCTGTTCCCGCTTTCAGCGGATGGCAGCGGCGCAAAACTCGCTACGCACCCCGCTCGGCAGCAGGCACGATCGCGTTCTCGACGATGCTATGGAGCGCATCGATATGCCCCGTGTCCCGTGAGCCGTTCGGATCCGACGTCATGACGACCGTGATCCGTAGATTGGGGATGACGTAGACCATCTGGCCACCATAGCCCCAGGCGAACCGCACTGGATGGCCCTTCATCTCGGTCAGGAACCAGCCGAAGCCGTACGCCTTCCCACTCCAAGGCGAGACGGCGCGCGGTGTCCAGCTCTGCTCGATCCACTTGGCCGGGAGGATGCGCCGGCCATCGATGATGCCGTCTAGCCGATAGAGCTCGCCAAAACGCGCGAGTGCGCGCGGCGAGAGCCTCATTTCGTTGCCGCCAAAATAGATGCCTTGCGGATCGGCCGGCCAGGACGGGATCGTAATTCCAAGCGGCTCGCCGAGCCACGCGCGCGCGTTGGCGAGCGTGCTCTGGCCCGTCGCCCGTGTAAGCGCCGCCGAGAGCAGGTGGGTGGACCCGGTCGAGTAGAGCATTGCCGTACCGGGATCAGCGACGAAGGGGCGAGCCAGCGCGAACCGTATCCAATTGGGGCTGGATACCCACCGACCGTAATTCTCGCCAGAGGTGCGTTCGAGTCCGGCCTGCATCGACAGAAGGTTGCCGATGGTCACCCTGGCTAGCCGTGGGTTGGGATCGGCGGGCGCGTCACGCCTGAGCAGCGGCAGGATCGGCTGGTCGACGCCGTCGAAGACACCGCGTTGGATGGCGATGCCGACCAGTGCCGACATGACCGACTTCGATGCCGACTTGATGTTGACCGGTCGATCCAGCGGGGGACCGCCGTTGAACACCTGCGCTGTCAGCGTCTGTCCGTCTCGAAGGACGAGGAGCGAACGAAGCCGCGGCAGCGCCGAGGCTCTTGCCTGCACGTCGCGCATGGATGCGGCATCGAGTCCCTTCGTGTCCGATCCGGCGACCGCGCCTGGGATAGTCGCACCTGCTGACGAGGTCGGTCCCTCGCAGCCGGTAAGGAGGATGAGGAGAGGCACGATAAACCGCATCGCCACCATGTCGCCCCTCAGGATTGCCTTACAACCCCGCAAGCTTCGACGGTCCGCCAGCGTGCGCCCTGCGGCCTTGCGGCTCGACGATTTGGCGCTACCAATGTTGCAACGATAATCAGGGGGGATCAAAATGACCGACAGCCTCGATCGCCGAGCTCTCTTGGTCGGCGGCCTCGCCGCCTCCGCCGCCAGCGCAGTTCCCTTGAACGAAGCCTTCGCCCAGACCCGCCGCCACGGGTCGGCCAACGACAAGATTCAGGTGGGGCTGATCGGTTGCAAAGGCATGGGCTGGGCGGACCTCACCGCGATGTGCAAGGGGGCCGATGTCACGCCGGTCGCACTGTGCGACGTCGATGCCAAGGTCCTCGCCGAGCGCGGCGCAGAACTGAAGAAATCATCGGGTCGCGCGCCGCGCCTCTACGGCGACTACCGCCGGATGCTCGATGACAAATCGGTCGATGCGGTCATCATCGCCACCCCCGATCACTGGCACGCGCTCCAACTCGCCGATGCGATGTCGGCGGGGAAGGATGTCTATTGTGAAAAGCCGCTCGGCAATTCCATCGCGGAATGCCGCGCGATGGTCGCCGCCAAACAACGCTACAACCGCGTCGTTCAGGTCGGCCAATGGCAGCGCAGCAACCAGCATTGGGCCGATGCGATCGCCCATGTCCATTCGGGTGGCATCGGCCGGGTGCGGAAGGTCAAGGCCTGGGCCTATATGGGATGGATGACGCGCGTTGCGCCGAAGCCCGACCAGGCACCGCCGCCGGGGGTCGATTACGACCGCTGGCTGGGCCCGGCGCAACAGCGCGCCTTCAACCCTAACCGCTTCCACTTCAGCTGGCGCTGGTACTGGGACTATGCGGGTGGCCTGATGACCGACTGGGGCGTCCACCTGATGGACATCGCGCTGCTGGGAATGAAGGCGCAGGTGCCCAATTCGGTCAGTTCGCTAGGCGGAGCCTACGGCTATCCGGATTCGGCTATGGAGACCCCCGACACCCAGACCGCCCTTTTCGACTTTGGCGACTATTCGGTGGAATGGGAGCATGCGGTCGGCATCAGCCGGGGTCCCTTCGGCGGCCACGATCATGGCGTGGCCTTCGTGGGCGAGCTGGGCACCTTGGTTGTAGACCGCAGCAAATGGTGGGTCTCGCCCGAGATGCGTGACGGCAAGGCCCTGACCCGTGAAATTCCGTTGACCCAGGCCAAGGACGACGGGCTTGATCGGCACACCGCGGACTTTATCGCCTGCGTGAAGGATCGCGCTCGTACCCCCGCTTGCCCGATCGAGTCAGCGGCCAACACCGCCATCGTCTGTCAAATGGGCAACGTTGCCTGGCGCACTGGCCGGAAGGTCGAATGGGATGCTGCGGCTGGACAGTTCAAGAGCGATGCCGAGGCCAACGCACTCATTACGCCGCGCTACCGCGAGCCCTACCGCTTACCGGTGTAAGCTGCATTCGCGGCGGAAACAGCCCGTTCCTACCGCGCCTTTTCGATCCAGTTGTGGACATTCACGACCGCCCTGGACGCTTCCTCTCTTCAGCCGTTCTTTCATCCACAGCCGGCAGGATGCGGCAACGAGGACACGACACGGTCGAATTCACGCGGCCGACCGAGTGCAGCCGGCGCGCTTCCCCTTGCCGACCGAGGCAGATACGACTGCCGCAACCAAAGGGGACACGATGAGGTTTGAATATGTCGCGGCGACGGTGCTTCTCGCACTTGCTCCAGCAACGGCGTGGGCCCAGCCGAGCGCGGCTGATGCGCAACTCAAGACGATCTACGACGCCGAATGGGAATGGCGACAGAAGGAGTTCGCGCAGATTGCGGACGGCTTGCGCAGCAAGCCCGATGATCATTTCCCCGCCGTCGCCCCGGCTGACTGGGCGCGCCGGCGCACCTATTGGAGCACAGTTCTCGACCGCATCGACCGTATTCCTGCGGCGCAACTTTCGCCCGAAGAACGATTGAACGCCGCTGTCCTCGCGGAATCGCTACGCGGGAAAGTCGCGAACATCGACTTCCGCACCTACGAGGCGCCGCTCAACAGCGATTCCTACTTCTGGGGCGAAGTGAAGCCCTATGCCCCGCTCGAGACCGCCGACGACTATCGCCGCTACATCGGCCGGCTCAAGGACGTGCCGCGCTGGTTCGACCAGAACATCGCCAACATGCGCGCCGGACTGAAGCGCGGCTTCACGCCGCCACGCGTGTCACTCGCCGGGCGCGATGCGACCATTGCCGCCTTCACCAAGCCGGGCGCCGACAACCCGCTCGCCGAACCGTTCAAGGCGATGCCCGCCTCGATCCCGGCGAGCCAGCAGGCGACGCTGCGCGCCGAGGGACTGGCTGCGGTCGATACCGCCGCGGCCCCCGCCTATGCGAAGCTCCTCGTTTTCTACCGGGGCACCTACCTGCCCGGCACGCGCACGACGGTCAGCGCCGCTGCACTGCCCGACGGCGAGTCGTTCTACAAAAGCCAGATCCGCGAATACACGACCCTCGATCTCACACCGGAGGCGATCCATCAGATCGGCCTCAAGGAAGTTTCACGCATCGACGCCGACATGAAGGCGACGATCGCCACCACCGGCTTCAAGGGCAGCTTCGCCGACTTCCTCGCGTTCCTGCGCAGCGACCCGCAATTCTACGCCCGAACCCCCGACGAACTGCTCGGCTTCTCGGCCTATGTGGCGAAGCGGATGGACGGTCGGCTGAAGGACGTCTTCACCACCCTTCCCCGTTACCGCTTCACCATCCAGCCGGTGCCCGACGCGATCGCGCCGGTCTACACCTCGGGTCGCGGTGGGCTCAGCGCCTGCCTCATGAATACCTACGACCTGAAGTCGCGCCCGCTCTACAACATCGTTGCGTTGACGCTGCACGAATGCGTTCCCGGTCACAGCCATCAAGCCGCAATGGCATTGGAAGCCCCCAGCCGCCCCGCCTTCCGCCGCCAGACATACTTCTCGGGCTATGGCGAAGGTTGGGGGCTCTATTCGGAATGGCTCGGCACCAAGCTCGGCATGTACCGCACGCCGTATGAGGAGTTCGGTCGCGAGACCTTCGAGATGTGGCGCGCCGCGCGCCTCGTCATCGACACCGGCATCCATTCGATGGGATGGAGCCGGCAGCAGGCGATCGACTACCTCGCCGGACACACGGCGCTCGCGAAGCTCGACGTCGAGATCGAAGTCGACCGATACATCAGCTGGCCGGGCCAGGCGCTCGCCTACAAGCTCGGCGAGATGAAG